>NZ_JBHVYI010000009.1:0-147867 GCF_042880975.1 Streptomyces sp. NPDC058289 | reverse complement strand
GCCAGCCAGGCCACCGCCGTCCGCGCGGTGGCCTGGCTGGCGAGTACCGCGTGCCCGGAACCCGCGACCCCGTCGGTCGCCGGGCCGAAGTCCAGGGCGGCCTCGACCCCGTAGTGGTCGGAGATGAACAGTCCGTCCGCTGTCGGGGAGTCGCCGCGCAGTGCGGCCTCCGTCACGCGAGCCCCCGCCGACCGCAGCAGGATCCGGTCCAGGCGAGCGGCCCGCCCCGTCAACGACCCCACGGCCGCGAGCGGATTGGCGACGGGGTCGAAGGTTGCGGTCCCGTCCTGCGGCCCGTGCACCTCCGTCCAGGCGTCCCGGAGTCCCAACGCCGCCGCCGGCCCCTCGGCTCCCGACCGGCCGTCGTTGAAGTCGCCGAGCAGGGCCACGTCGGCCGCCTCGATTCCTGCCAACCCCTCGTAAAGTCGGGCCAATTCGGCCGCTCGTCGGTCCTCGCCCCGCTCCGTGTGATCACTCGTCAGATGCGTGGCCGCGACCACCAGGGGCCCGCCCGCCGTGTCCACGGTCACGGCGACGACCGCCTTGTGCGGACCCAGTACGTGAACGCCCGCCTCCCGCACCGGCAGTCGGCTCAGCACCAGCAGCCCGCTCTCCGCCACGTCCCGGCCGCCCGGGTCCGCGGCGACCGTGTAGCGGGCCCGTACCCACGGCTCGGCGAGCAGCATGCCGAGCAGCTCGCGCTCCACCTCCTGGAGCGCGATCACATCGGCGTCCGCCGCCGCCAGGTCGGCCAGCAACAGCGGCCTGCGCCGTGCGGTGGCGATACGCGGTGCGTCGTACCGGTCCCAGAGCGTGTTCCAGGTCAACAGACTTATGCGTGCGGGCTGTTGAGTGACGCTCGCGCCCTCGGGCGCAGCCCGCCACGCGCCGCCGCCGGACGCGTCCCACGCGTACGGAGTCCGTGCGGTGAAGAACGGCGCCCGCAGCAGCCTCGGGTCGCGGACCCGTCCGGCCGCGGTGCCGTCGATGATGTCGACGCCCGTCGCCCGGTCCCACACCAGCTCGCCGTCGGCCTCCACGAACAGCACCCGGTGCCAGGGGATGTCGCCCCCGGGAACGAAGGACGGAAGGGGTACCCGCTTCGGCGCGGCTCCGCGCTGCAGCAGTCCCAGCGTGAACCGGGCGGGATCGAAGCGGGGGTCCCAGCGGACCTGGTGGTACAGCTCTTCGCTGGTACGCATCAGCCCTCCTCTCGGGTCGTCGTGCGGGTCGTGGTGCGGGGTTCCGTGAGCGTCGCCGCACCGATCGTGCCCGCCGTGTCCTCGACGGTTCCAGCCGCCCCGATGTACCACGTGCGGTGCGCCTCACCGGGATACGGCGGAACGAACCGGCGCAGCTGGGAGGCCAGCACCTGCTCCGGCACCGGGTGGGCGCGCGTGGAGTTGCGGCGCATCAGCTCCGCCTCCTCGACCAGCAGCACGGCGTGCGTGACGAGCGCGTCACGCCGCCGGGCGACCGTGCCGGCCAGCCCGCGCTGCTGGGCCGTGAGGGAGGTCGCGTCCCACACCACCGTGCCCCCTCGTCGCGCGGCCGAGGCGAGCGCGGAGTCCAGCCGGTCGAGGCCCTCGCGGAGCACGTCCGCGTTGTCCCGCTGGTCCGCGCGGGAGCCCCGGGCGCCGCGCAGGTCGTCGAGGCTGATGTACGCCTCCACCCCGGGCAGGCTCCGGGCGTAGGTGCTCTTCCCGCTGCCCGAGGGTCCGCAGAGTTGCACCAGCCGGGGGAAGGAAGTGCCGTCCCGCCACCGCCAGGTCGCCGCGACCGCCTCCTCGGCGCCGGTCAGTTTTCCCTGCCCGTAGGCATGGCGCGCCTCGGCCCAGCAGCGGTCGGCGGCGTCACCGCCCATATCGCCGTCGCCGTCGCCGTCGCCGTCTCCGTTTCCGCCTCCGATGCCGACGCCTATGCCGGCTCCGGCGAGGGCCTCTCGCAGCCCGTCCCGCAGCGGCTCCAGGGGGGCGGGACCGAGCAGCCCCGCTTCCTCGGCGTGCAGTGCGGACCACTCGACGCACTCGCCGACCCCGTTGCCCGGCTCACCGGCCTCCGGGAGCGCCCCGGCCAGCGCGTGCAGCACCCCCAGGTCGGCCGCCTCCGCCATCCGTACGAGCCCCGCCCGCCGTTCCGCGTCCGGGTAGGGGAAGGGTTTGCGCAGCGCCGGGTAGAGCCCGACCAGGTCCGCGACCCGCCGCGCGGTGGCCATCCCGAGCGGCCCCGCCAGCCGGGACGCGAGCACGGCCCGCGGTACGCCGTGCAGGGCCGCGGCCAGGATCCCGGCCAGCCGGTCTTCCCCGGACCGGCGCACGCTCAGCCCGTCGATGCGTTCCGCCAGGTCGGCGACCAGCTCCTCGACACCCGCCGCCCCGACCGCCGCCCCGACCGCCGTGTCGG
This sequence comes from Streptomyces sp. NPDC058289, assembly GCF_042880975.1. Taxonomy (NCBI): domain Bacteria; kingdom Bacillati; phylum Actinomycetota; class Actinomycetes; order Kitasatosporales; family Streptomycetaceae; genus Streptomyces; species Streptomyces sp. NPDC058289. The sequence goes on along the minus strand of NZ_JBHVYI010000009.1, from coordinate 145,464 downwards.
CCCCCACCGTCGTGTCCGTCCCCACCGCGCGGAGCAGCCCGGCCGCATCCGGATCCGCGCCCGACCGGGCGTCCCACAGGGCCGCCGCCGGGCCGAGCCCGTTCGGTACGACCTGGGCGTACATCCAGTGCGTGTCCGTCTGCACGTGCCCGCCCCGCACCCATTTGGCCACGCACCGCCCGAAGTCGGCCCGGTCGAAGCCGGCCGCGGTGCGGACGACGTACCCCTCTTGCCGCGCCGTATCGAGCCGGAGCCGGCGCAGCGCCCGCTCGTCGAAGACGCCGCGCCACAGGACGCGGGGTCCCGGGACCCCGAGACCGCGCAGGAAGAGCACCGTCCGGTCCCATTCCAGGCAGTGGTCGCCGGCCCACACCGAGAACCCGTAGAACCACGCGTCGAGTTCCTCGTACGCGAGTGAGTGCCGTGCGTAGACGTTCTCCCCGCACACCCGCCAACCGGCCGGGATTCCCGGGCCGATGCGGCTCTGCAGGCCCTTCACCCAGGCACGCGACGGATGGTGGCCCGAGTCGAGCGATCGTGCGTGCAGACCGTCGGCGTAGAGGGTGGTGTTCTCGCCGTCGAGCTTCTCGGTGACCACGACCTCGCGCCCGGCGAACCCGGCCAGCATGCCGGGGCCGGTGGTCCGCACGTCGTCGGACGTGGCACCCGGAGACCAGGGCAGGTGCGGGGTCCGGGGGTAGTGCGTACGCATGATCCGCTCCCTGCGGGCCGAGGCTGGTGCCCGGCCACTCTAGGGAGGCGGAACCCGCCCGGACCAGCGAATATCTTCGGCTCAGTACCCGATGGTGAACCGCTTGCCCGCGTGCGCATCGCGCTCGATCTCGTCCAGCAGCGCGACCGCGAAGTCCTCCGTGGAGATCAGACTGTTTCCGCGATCGTCCACGACGAGCTCGTCGAGCCCCAGCCGGTACGTGCCCGTCCGGGTGCCGGGCTCGATGGTGGCGGCCGGGCTGAGGCTGGTCCAGTGGACCTCGTCCACCGGCACGGTCCTCAGGAAGTCGAGGGCGTCCCCGTGGGCGTGCATGACGGCGAGCACCGGCTCGGGGATCCCGGCCTGGTCCCAGACCTTCGGTCCACCGGGGGTGCGCAGGGAGCCCGCACCGCCGACGGTGACCACGCGCGGCCGGGGACCGTCCTCGCCGAGGGCCTGCACGCCGCCGATCAGTGCCCTCGCCGCACCGACGAGCGTGCCGGGATCACCGGAGCCCGGACCGTACGCGCTGACCACCACGTCCTGCCCGGCCGCCGCCCGGCTCACGGAAGCGGGGTCGAGGACGTCGCCGCGTACGACGGCGACGTCCGCAGAGCTGACTTCGGACTCGGCGAAGTGCGCGGGATCGCGTACGACGGCCGTGACCTCGTGTCCGCGCCCGAGTGCTTCGTGCAGCACCCGGGATCCGATCGTGCCGGTCGCGCCGAAGAGAGCGATCTTCGCCATGGCCACTCCTGGAGGTGGAGGCTGGAGGGGCCCCGGTCGGGGTCCGCCGGGCCCATCCAAGCGAATTCCGCCTCCCGCACCCGGCAGCGCCACGCGGTCAGTGGCAGCGGGCAGGCAGCGGGGACCACGGCATTGCGGTCAGTGGCACAGCGCGACGATGGCCGGGTCCACCGTCCCCCGGGCCGCTGCGCACAGCGGTGCCATGTCGTACGTACGGTTCGGCGCGGGCCGGGGGCGACGCGCCTTCGCGGCGGGCGCCTTGGGCTTCTTCGGCGCGACCCGCCTGGGCCGCTCCGGCCGGTGTCGCGGTGCGGCGGGCTTGACCCGGCTCCGCACCCGGGCGGCGGGCGCCGCGGGTGCGGCCGGCCGCGGAGCAACTGCGGCCCCCGGCAAGGGAGCCGAGATTCCCTCCGGCGCAGGATCCGCATCTGCATCCGAATCCGCATCCGGATCTGCATCCTGTGCGACCTCCGGCAGCGCCCCCAGCGGCCAGGCCTCGGTCGCCGGTCCCGGCAGGCCCGTCCGCACCTGTGTCGGCGCGGGCCGTGCTCCGTTCCCGGGCCCGGGTACGGCCCCCGGTCCGGCCGGACCCACGGTCACACATCCGGTCACACACGTGGCCGCCACGGCCAGCGCGACAATGATCAGGGGCATCCACGGTCCCCGGCGCGACTCCATCCGCCCACCCTGCCCGACGGACGCCCGCACCCCCGCACGCGCTCACCCGCACGGGTGGTACGGACTCCGCGACAGGAGGCCTCAGCCGCAGGTCACGCTGTCCCTCGGCGTGTAACGGGTCTTCATCGTCTCCCGCTTGACCTCTTGCCCGCCCTTCACGAACACCCGGTCGACGGCGACGTCGAAACCCTCCAGCGGGGACTGCGGCTCGCACTTCGGGCCGGTGTCCGTGCGCGTGGCGGGCGGCTTGACGTTCGTCCGCGGGCCCTTGGCCGCGCGGATCTCGTCGTACTGCTTCGTTCCGAGGAAGGTGATGGTGACCGAGGTGTCGGTCGCCTCGGCCTGGATGTACAGGGCCTTGCCCGAGTCGTTGGCGAAGCGCAGGTCCAGGCTGCCCCACGCCACGGTCGCCTCGCGACCCTCCGGGTAGCGCTCGATGTAGAAGGAGTGCGCACCGTATTCGACGGGCTTGACCCCGGAGAAGAACATCGCGTTGAAGACCGTGGTGGCCACCGCCGAAACGCCGCCGCCGGAGGCCTTCTCGTACTGGCCGTTGTTGATGATCAGGCCGTCGACGAAGCCGTTCTCCTTCGTGCGCTCGCCGACGCGGCGGTTGAAGCTCCACGTCTCGTCGGGCAGCACGACCGAGCCGTTGATCAGCTCCGCGGCCCGCCCGATGTTCGTCGTACGGTACGGGGCCTTCTCGAAGTCGACGGTGAAGGAGGACACCTCCTCCTTGATGCCCAGCTGCCCGACCGTGTCCTTGGTGAGCTTCGGCCGGACCTCCTCCGTGGCGACCTCGCCCGTACGCTCCGCCGCGCCCGCCCGCGTCAGCAGCGGCAGTAGGGCGGCGGACAGGCCCTCCTCGGCGACCCGGCGTCCGGCCCGGCCCTCCTCGGCGACGGAGACCGCGCCGGCGGAGTCGGTACGCAGCTTCGCCTCGACGGGTCCCGGCGTGGCCTGCCGCAGCGGACCGGCCAGCTCCGGGTCGGCGAGCAGCGCCTTGGCGTCGAGGCCGGGCGCGAGGCGGCCCTGGCCGTCGTCCTTGAGGGTGAGGTGCTTGGCGAGGACGGCCGGGCCGACGGGTATGCGCTTGCCCTGCACGGTCAGGGTCACCGGCGCGGACACCGCCGGTTCGGCGAACTCCTTCAGCGCCCGCTCCGTCTCCTGCTGCCCGATACGGGGTTCCGTGGTCCGGACGGGCAGCACGACGGGCCCGCCGGGCTTCCCGTCCGGAGGCCGGGTGTAGGACGAGCGGAGCACGCCGAGCGAGCCGTCGACGTCGAGCTCGGTACCGGTGACCGGGGCCACCGCCTTGGCCTTGCCCTTCTCGAAGGAGACCGAGCCCTCCCGGGCCTCCTGACGGGTCTTCGCACCGAGCCCGTCCAGGGCCGAGCGGGCCGCCTTCTCGTCGAGCCGGACCACGGGCTCCACCGCGGGATCACCGGAGGAGAACAGCCGGCCGATCACGCTGACGGGGTCGGAACCGGAGCGGGCCGCCCGGTCGGCGGTGGCGCCGGTGTCCAGGGACAGGCCGAGCGTGGCCGGCTGCGCCTGCTCGGTCCGCTCCCCGATCCGCAGGACCAGCGGGGCCGCGGCGGACGGGCCGAGCGCACGGTTCAGGGTCTGCCGGGCCTCGGCGCGGCTCATCCCGCCTATGTCGACGCCGCGCACCTTCGTACCGGCGGCTATGTCATCGCCCGCCAGCAGCAGACCCGCGGCGTACAGCCCACCGAAGCCGAGGACCGCGACGCCGCCGGCCACACCGGCCACGCCCGGGACGGTCCACCGTTTGCCGGTGGCCGCCGGGGTGCCCGTACGGGGTGCGCGTCGCATGTCGGGGTCTCTCCTCGGTCCGGTGACGTGGTCGGACCGGCGGTTTTCATGCCGGCAGTCCGCCCCGGGAACGTAGCAAGATCCGTGTAACCAGGTAATAAGGAGGTATAGGGGTGGCAAAGGGGAATGTGTTGATCTCCGTAACCCGGGGGTCGTCCGCGCTGTTGCACAGCCCGCGGGTCCACCCGTGCGGAACGCCCCGGCGAGGCCCGCACGATGGCCGCGCGATGCCCGCGCGACGGGGCAGGACGGCGCCCCCGCGGCGCCCCTACGGTGAATGGAGTCCGATGCCGCAGCTGACCGACGAGGACGTGACGCAGGACACGGGCGCCGCCCCGGCCGCACCCGGGGCCCAGGCCGAAGCCGCTGCTCCCATCGAACCCACTGCTCCAACCGAACCCACTGCCCCCGCCGAACCCACTGCCCCCGCCGCGCGCCCGGGCACGTGGATGACCCCGGAGGAGTACGGGGCCTCCCGCGCCACCCTCTGGACCGGCGCCGTCGTCCTCGTCACCGACGGCGACGGGCGGGTCCTCGTCCAGAGCGTCGACTACCGCCCCGACCGGCTGCTGCCCGGCGGCGCCGTGGACGCCGGCGAGGCGCCGGCCGCGGCGGCCGCGCGCGAGGTGTACGAGGAGCTCGGCGTCGAGGGCCGCTACCCGCGAGGCCTCGCCGTCGACTGGATCCCCGCCGACGCGCCCGGCATGCCGCCCGGGATGGGGTTCCCCGGCGAGATCCTGTACGTCTTCGACGGCGGGACCTGGACCAGGGAACGCATCGACTCCGTCCGCCTCCCGGCGCAGGAGATCACCGGCATCCACTTCGCCGAGCCGGCCGAGCTGCCCGCCCTGATGGACGCGGGCGACGCCCGCCGCGCCCTGTCCGCGCTGCGGGCCCGGATCAACGGAGGGGGCGCCGCCCTGCTGGAGGACGGCCGCCCCACCGCCCCCACCGCCCTGGACCGGCTCGGCGTCCTGCGCAGCTGCCGCAGGCCGTTGCACGGCACCTGGCACCCGGGCCCGGCCCCCGCGCACCTGACGCCACGGGACCCCGCCGGCTGGCTCTTCGCCCCCGACGGGCGCGTGCTGCTGCTCATCGCCCGGGCCACCGGCGCCGCCCACCTCCCGCCGCCGACGGCGGGCCGCACCGCGGGCGCGCTCCCGCTCGGGTACCGGTACGCCGACCAGGGCGCCCACCCGCGGACCGCGGCCCGGCTCACGGCGCTGCCACCGGGGCCCGACCCGGCGTACGCGCGGCTGCTCGCCACCCCCGAACAGGTCCGCGAACTCAGCGACTGGGGCCCGGCGGGCCACGAGGAACTCGCCGCCGTCCACACCGCCCGCGCCCACCTCTCCCTCCCGTCGCCGCCCCGCACGCCACCGACGGAACTCCCGGCGGAGGGCTGCCACTGGTGAGCGCGGAGCGGCTCAATCCCCGGTCCGCGGGCCCCGGTCCCGCAGCATGAGGGGATGAGCGAGACTGCGATCACCTACACCGTCTACGTCCAGGCCGACCCCGCGCGCGTGTGGCAGGCCCTGACCGAGCCCGCGTTCACCCGCCGCTACTGGGGGCTCGACTTCGAGACCGACTGGCGGGTGGGCTCGACGATGGACTGGGTGGAGCGCGGGGCACGGACGAGCGATCCGGAGCAGGTGGTGCTGGAGTGCGTACCGGAGCGGCTGCTCTCCTACACCTGGCACACCTTCACCCCGCAATGGGCCGCCTCCGTGGGCGTCGGCGAGGAGCTGCGCGCCCAGCTGGCCCGCGAGCGGCGCACGAAGGTGACGTACGAGATCGAGCCGGTCGGTGACACGCTCGCCCGGCTCACCATCCTCCACGAGGACTTCGAACCGGGCGGCACGCTCATCGGCATGTGCGGGCGCGCCTGGCCGATGCTCGCCTCCAGCCTCAAGACCCTCTTGGAGACCGGCGCCCCGCTCCCGGAGCAAGGGCACGCGAACGAACAGGGCTCCGGCGGGTACGAGAGCCACGGGGGCTGAGCGCGGGGTCGGCCGGGTCGGCGGGTGACCGGGGCCGGCGAGGTCAGGTGCGGGACGGGACGGTGCAACTCGGCCGCCCGTCGGGGATGTCCTTGCTGTCGTCGTACGGGTCGACCACCGGCCACGGCCGCTCGGCGGCGGCCGCCTCCCTGGAGAAGTAGGGGTGGACGAAGCCGTCGACGGTGCCGCAGTCGTGGTTGCCGAGCTGCCGGCGGTACCCGGCCGGAATCAGCTTCCCGGCCGTCACGCCGGGGGAGTCGGACACGGCGTAGAGCAGCACGAGCTGCCTCCGTACGACCACCCGCGCCACCTCCTCCGTGCCCGGCACGGGCCCCGGCTCCGGGTGCGGGGCCACGCGCCGCACGGCGTAGACGAAGGTGTAGTCGGCGTGGATCCTGATCTGCCCCGGAGCCCCGCCGGCCTCGAAGGCCATCCGGCCGCGCACCCTGATGCCGCCACGGGCCGGAGCGAGCTGGGCGGGGTCGAAGCGGGTGAACAGCTCGGTGGGGTCGGCGTCCGGGAGGCCCGGTTCGCGCAGGTGCTCCGTCAGTTCGGCGCGGGCGGGCTGCTGCGGATCGAGCAGCTCCATGGCCTCGGCGGGCCACGCGCCCTGGAGCACCTCCGGATCCAGATTGGCCGCGACCAGGAACTCCCTGGCCCGGCGCAGTCCGTCGGAGACCTTCTCCTTCGGGATCGAACCGACCGCCGTGGCCACGGGCAGCGGGAGCTCGTCCTTCTCGGTCGCCCAGGCCCGGGCGGGCGAGCCGCGCAGCGGCAGGCCCGTCGTGGCCGGCCACGCATCGGGCCATGCCTGCTCGTCGAGTTCGGCGGCGTAGGGCTCGCCCTCGGGCCGTTCCTCCGGGGCGGCCACCAGCCACGCGGTGACCCCGGCGAGCGCCAGGGCGGCGACGGCTCCCACGGACAGGCGTCTGACGCGCCGTCGGCGCTGGTCGGCCTGGAAGGCCGCCTCACGGTCCTGATCCCGGTCCTGGTCCTGGCCCTGGTCCCGGCCCTGGTCATGGCCCCGGCTCTGGTCCTGTACCCGTGTCTGGTCTTGTCCGTCCGCGTGCAGTCGCGTGACGAATTCCGCCGGTTCCGTCATGTCAGGCCCCCGCCCGTGCTCTTGTCTCCAGCCCATCTCACAGGGCGTCACCGATGCGGCACAAGACGGACCGAGATCACGTAACAGTCCTGTGACCTGCGCAGATGGGGGACCACTGCCCCCGATGACCCCACCCTGGCCGTCCCGCAGGGGCTTGATGCCACCCTGACAACTCGTCGTTCACCGGTGTCGTGTGGAATGGCCGCATGGGGAGAAGCGAGCACCAGATACGCCAAGGCGGCCCGGACCGCCGGACCGAGGGGACGACGGGCGCGGTGGCGACGAACACGCCGTCCGAGCACTGGCGTTACGCCCGGCACCTGGAGTCCCTGGCAGCCGTTTCCGGTCAACCCGGAGAGGCCGAGGCCGTGGCCGCCGTCCTGCGCGACCCGGACCCGGTGATGGCGGAGAGCGCGGTGGTCACGCACCTCGACCGGCGGGCGGCCGGGCTGCTGGCCGACGAGGCCTTCCCGGCCTGGGCGCAGGCCGTCGGGGCAGCCCTCGGAGGCCGCAGCTTCGCGGCCCGCCGGCTGCGCGAGTGGACCCTGCTGAAGGCCGTCACGCAGGGCGAGCCCTGGTCCGCGGGGGAGCTCCTCGCGGCCTCGGACTGGTGTCAGCGCACGGCAGCCCAATCCCTGCACGCGGACGAGGCCCTACGGCTGCTCGCGGCGGGCGCCCGGACCCGCCGGGTCCGCAACGCGGCGGCGCAGCGGCTGCTGAGGCGGGCCGCCGTGAACTCGTGACCCGCCCGGTCCCGTGAGCCCTGCCGACCCCCGCCCCGCCCCGTTCTCCGGGACGCGGGAAACGGGACGCGGGACGCACGGGAGGGCCGGAACCGCACCGCGGTCCCGGCCCTCCCGACGTGCTACTTCGTGCCGCGCCGCACACGCGCCGCCGCGCGGGCCTCGGCGGCCTGCCGGGCCTCGATGGTCTTGCGGGACTCCTTGCCCTTGCCGGGCCGCCCGGGCCGGGTGCCGATCCCGCGGAAGCCGAGGTCCGAGCCCGAAGGCCGGCCCTTGGCATCGGTGGCCGCAGCGCCGGCCAGCGGCACGCCGGAGGGGGCCTTCGCGCCGGTGATGCGGCTCAGCGCGGCCTCGCCGGAGCGGACCTGGGTGATGGTCGGCCGGATCTTGGCGTCGGCCATCAGCCGGACGATGTCGCGCCGCTGGTTGGGGGTGACCAGGGTGACGACCTTGCCGGACTCGCCCGCCCGCGCGGTGCGGCCGCCCCGGTGCAGGTAGTCCTTGCTGTCGGCCGGCGGGTCCACGTTGACCACGAGGTCGAGGTCCTCGATGTGGATGCCGCGGGCGGCGACGTTGGTCGCGACCAGGACGTTCAGCAGGCCGTCCTTGAACTGCCCCAGTGTCCGGGTGCGCTGCGGCTGCGACTTCCCGCTGTGCAGCCCCTCGGCGCGTACGCCCATGGCCCGCAGGTGCTTCACGAACTGGTCGACCCCGTGCTTGGTGTCCAGGAACATCAGCACCCGGCCCTCGCGCGCCGCGATCTCGGTCGCGGCCGAGACCTTGTCGGCGGCGTGGATGTGCAGCACGTGGTGGTCCATCGTGGACACCGAAGCGGACTGCGGGTCCACGGAGTGCCCGACCGGGTCCTTCAGGTACCGCTGCACGAGCTGGTCCACATTGCGGTCCAGCGTGGCCGAGAACAGCATCCGCTGGCCGGCGTGGTGGCACTGGTCGAGGATCTCGGTGACCTGCGGCATGAAGCCCATGTCGCACATCTGGTCGGCCTCGTCGAGGACGACGATCTTCACGCGCTCCAAGTGCACGTCGCGCCGACCGATGAGGTCGCTGAGCCGCCCCGGGGTGGCCACCACGATCTCGGCGCCGGTGCGCAGCGCGCCCGTCTGCTTGCCGATCGACAGGCCGCCGACGACCGTGGCGAGGCGCAGCTTCAGGGCCTGCGCGTACGGGGCCAGGGCCTCGGTCACCTGCTGCGCCAGCTCGCGGGTCGGTACGAGGACCAGCGCGAGCGGCCGCTTCGGATCGGCCTGCTGCCCCGCCGTACGGGCCAGCATGGCCAGGCCGAAGGCGAGCGTCTTGCCCGAGCCGGTCCGCCCGCGGCCGAGGATGTCGCGGCCCGCGAGGGAGTTGGGGAGGGTCGCCGCCTGGATGGGGAACGGCTGCGCCACCCCCTGGTCGGCCATCGTCTTCACCAGCTCAGGGGGCAGGCCGAGCTCCGAGAAGGACTCCACCGGCGGCAGCGCCGGCGTGGTCGTCCGGGGCATTGAGTACTCGCCCTGGGGGCCGAGGGTCCGCGGGGTCTTCCCGCCGCCCTTCGCACCGCCCTTCGGGCTCGCCTTGGCTCCGGCCTTGATGCCGAAGCGCCCATGAGCTGACGGGTTCTTCATGCAGAACCTTCCGTGAGACGCCTGTCAAAAATGTTTGGGCAAGATGTTTGGGACTGCGACGGGCACCTCACCCACGCGAACGTCGCCAAAAGGCAAATTTTACCATCGGGGTTACGGGGCCACCGGCCCGAGTTCCCCGGCCCGTACCCGGTCCAGATGGGCGGTGACCTCGGCCGTCGCCCGCCCGAACCAGTCGGCGATGACGGCGATCTCGTCGGGGGTGTACTCGGCGAACACCGCACCGAGCCGGGCGTAGAAGGGCTCGTAGACGGCGAAGATCCGCGCGGCGGCGGCGGGGTCCGCGACCACCCGTACCCGGCGCCGGTCGGCGGGATCGGGCTGTCGGCTCGCGTACCCGGCGCGCTCCAGTCTGTTGAGCACCCCGGTCACCGCGCCGGTGGTGAGGTTGGTCAGCTCGGCGAGGTCGCCGGCGCCGAGCGGGTCGTCACCGGCGCCCAGGATGTGGCCGAGGCAGGTCAGGTCGGTGACGTTCAGCCCCAGGAGCTGCGCCACCTCCTGCTGGCCGACGATGCCGAGAGCGACGTACCGGTCCATGCGCGAGAGCGCTTCCTGGACCGTGGCCGCGGGGCGGGGCTTGCCCTGCACGCGGTTACTCCTTAGCATCTAAGTTACTTAGCTCGTGAGATAAATGGCTTTCTCGGTAAGAGAACGCCATTCGAGCCTACTGAACCGACGAAGCAGGGGATAACGATGAGCGCTCACGGCCACGTGGACCTCGGCCACACGGTGGCGGGCTGGACCGGCACCGCGATCGCCCTGGTGGGAAGCGCGGCGGCGGGCGCCGCTCTGTGCGCCGCCTGGACCCCCGGCATCTGGATCGGCCTGGGGGTCGTCGTGGTGGCGGGCATCGTCACCTGGCTCCTGCACCTCGCCGGCTGGGGCAAGCCGAGCGGTCCCCGACCGGAGAGCCAGTGGGACTGGCGGGTCCGCGACACCGTCGCGCACTCCGGCCACGGCGACTGCCTGGGCTGCCGGCTCAGCGGGCCGCGGCGAGGTGCCGCAGCAGTCCTTGGCTCTCGATCCGCCGCGTCGTTGCCCGCTGCGGATAGCACCGCATGAACATCCGGGTGAAGTGCTCCCCGTAGTGGATCACCGCGGCCTCCGTGCCGCCGTCCCCGCCCCGCTGGGACCGCGCCGGATCGAGGGGGCGGATCCGGGCGCCGAAGCGCGGCTCGTGGAAGTAGGCGAGGGCGTACCGCTCCCGGTCCGCCAGCCGCACCCGGTGCGGGGTGGACAGCAGTGCGCCGCCGGTCATGAACTGGAGGATGTCCCCGGGGAACACCGTCAGCACCCGCGCCACGGGCCGTACGGGGGTCCAGCCGGGCCGGTTCTCGGCGAAGCCCGCCGTGCTCTCGCCCGGCAGCCAGTTGCGCGGGCGCTCCTCGCCCGGCACCGGAGGCCGTACGAAGAGCCCGCCCACCTCGTCCTGGGCGGCGATCACGAGCAGTCCGTAATCGGTGTGGGCGCCGATGCCGCGCTCGGCGGTCCGCTCCGCGGCGGGGAAGCGCAGCACCCGCATGTGGTGCCAGCCGCCGCGGGTCAGGCCCGCGAGCCGGTTGATGCCGGCCGGTCCGAGGCCGAGCCCGAGGGCCACGAGCCGCAGCAGCCGCTCGCCGAGCCCGCCGACGCCCGTCAGGTAGGCCTCCATGGCCGCGCGGTAGCCGGGGGAGGGCCAGGGGACCGGGCCGTGGCAGGGCAGGCCCGCGGCCGCTGCCGCAGGCATGTCGGGGGTGATGGTGAAGATCTCCGAGGCGTCCGGCCGGCCGTCCGTCACCTCCTCGCCCGAGGCGATGTACCCGCTGTACGAGGTGTCGTTGACGTAGGCCGCCTTCTCCACCGCGGGCCGGGCGAAGAACCGCCGGCTCGCCGCCAGCGCGGCCCGCGTGCGGGCCTCCTGCCGTCCGTCGGCGGCCACTTGGAAGATCCCGTCGCGCTGCCAGGCGCGGACCATCGCCCCGCCGAGCATGATGTCCGCCGTCGTTCCCGTGATCCGAGCCGGCACCCGGAACGTCGCGAGCTCGCCCATGTCCGTCCCCTCTCGAAGACTCCTTCGGAGCGCCCCGCCGAGAGCCCTTCCCAGGACCCGTGCGAAGGCCTGTTCCTCCGATTCACGGATGGGACGGAGAAAAGTTCGAATATCCGGAAGCACCCCGGTTGGCCGCGCTTGGCGTGTGCTCGGGCCGATGAATGGGCAGGATCGGGTCCGGCCGCGTGTGCGGCCGGTGGAACGTTGTGAAGGATCAGTACAGATGGCAACTGGCACCGTGAAGTGGTTCAACTCTGAGAAGGGGTTCGGCTTCATCCAGCAGGACGACGGCGGCCCTGACGTGTTCGTGCACTTCTCCGCCATCCAGACGACCGGCTTCAAGGAGCTGGCGGAGGGCGCGAAGGTCGAGTACGACGTCACGCAGGGGCCCAAGGGGCCCCAGGCGGAACAGGTGGTCACCATCGGCTAGCGCCGCTTCACGAGTCCGGCCCGTGACGTGAGCCCCGCCTGCTGACCCGGCGGGGCTCACGCACGCCCGGCCCGGCCGGTAGCGTGGGCCGGATGATGACCGGCACGCCGGACACCCGGCTGATCGTGCTGCGCGGCAACTCCGCCGCGGGCAAGTCCTCCGTGGCGGAGGGCATCCGCGACCGCCACGGCCGGGGCCTCGCGCTCGTGGGCCAGGACAACCTGCGCCGCGTCGTCCTGCGCGAGCAGGACACCCCCGGCGCGGCGAACATCGGGCTCATCGGCAGCGTGGCGCGCTACGCGCTGGACCACGGCTTCCACGTGATCGTCGAGGGGATCCTCTACGCGGACCGCTACGGCCCCATGCTCGACGCCCTGCGCCGCGCCCACCGCGGGCCGACCCACTTCTACTACCTCGACGTGCCGTTCGAGGAGACCCTGCGACGGCACGCGGGCAAGCCGCAGGCCGCCGAGTTCGGCGAGGCTCGGATGCGCGAGTGGTACCGGCCGCTCGACCTGCTGCCCGGCGACTGGGAGAGCGTCATCGGGGTGGAGCACTCGCTAGAGGACACCGTCACCCGGGTCATGACCGAGACCGGACTGGCGGTGGAGGGGGCGTAGCCCGTACCCGTCGGCCGCGGGCGGCCTTGCCGCGACGGATCATCCCGCCCGGTGCAGGGCGATGAGGAGCGGCCAGATCCGGTCCGCCAGTTCGGCCGGGTCCGCCAGGCCGGCGGGCAGGTCGCCGTGCAGCCAGTCCGCGAGCACGGCGGTGAAAGTGGCGGCCACGGCCGAAGCCACCAGCTCGGGGCGCGGAGCTCCCACCGCGGCGCGTTCGGCCCGGCTGCGCTCGCGCAGCTCCCGGTACAGGCGTTCGCCGAGCGGGCCGCCGCCGCCCGGCAGGAGCAGGGTGCGGTAGAGCGGTGCCCGGTCGGCCGCGCCGCCGAGGAAAGCGGCCAGCGCGGCCGGGGGGCGGGCCGGGGGGAGGGCCGACGGGGCCGTCTGCCAGGCGTGCAGGGCGTCGACCGCCGCGTGCACGACGTCGGCGCACGCGTCCACCGCGAGCGCGGTGAGGTCCTCGTAGTGCAGGTAGAACGTGGCCCGGCCGACGCCCGCGCGGCGGACCACCGCCGAGACGCTGACCTCGCCGAGCAGCCGGTCCGCGCACTCGGCGAGGAGGCTCTCGCGCAGCCGTTCCTTGGTGCGGACGGTCCGGGGGTCGGCCCGGGGGGTCATCCGGCGAGCAGCGCCGCGCCCAGGGCGAGGGCTCCGGGCAGGGCTTGGGCGACGAGGATGCGGCGGTTGGCGGTCGCGGCCCCGTACACCCCGGCGACGATCACGCAGACGAGGAAGAAGATCTGCGTGGCGAGCGAGTCGATGACGAGGGACCAGATCAGGCCGGCGGCGAGGAATCCGTTGTAGAGGCCCTGGTTCGCGGCGAGCGGGGCGGTCAGGCGGGCCGTGTCGGCGTCGAAGCCGGACAGGGCGCGGCCGGGCGGCCGCTGCCACAGGAACATCTCCAGGACCAGGAAGTACGTGTGCAGTGCGGCGACGAGGCCGATGAGGATCGTTGCGACCGTGTGCACGGCCACCTCCCTGGGGGGCGGGGTGAGCGGAGGGCGGTCCCGCCGACTTCCTGAACAACTGTACAGGAAGTCGGGTCGCGGCCGGCGGTCCGCGGCGCGGCTACGCTGACCGCATGACTGCGCTCGTATATGAAGACTTCGCCCCCGGACGCCACCGCGAGGCCACGCTGATCCGGCACGCGCTCGGCAGCGTGCACGAAGAGGCCCTGGTCGCGGGCCTGGCGGGCGGTATCGGCTTCATGTACTTCGTGTTCGAGTACGCCGGCCGGCCGCCGATGCCGACGATCGTCGCCCAGGCCCACCCCGACCCCTGGGTCCAGGTCGCCCTCGGCCGCCTGCGCATCCCGTACGAGGCCACGCGCAGCGCCAAGCCCCGCTGGCACCGGGTCGAGGCCGCACTCGACGCCGGGGCCCCGGTGTTCTGCACCGTCGACCGGTCCGCCCTGCCCTGGCACGGGCCCGCCCGGATGGCCGAACTGGCCGCCGCCGACCCGTACGTGGTGGCCGTGGTCGGCTACGACGGGGACACCTTCCAGGTGGACGACCCGGCAGCCGCTCTGGACGGAGCGGGCGGCCCGTACGCGATCGGCCGCGAGGAGTTCGGCGCGGCCTGGTCCGGGCACAAGAAGGGCCGCCACCAGATGGTGGTGACCACCGGGAAGCCCGCCGGCGAACCCGACCTGGACGCGGCGATCGCCGCCACCGTCTCCCGCCTCACCGGGCCGGTGCTCGGCAACCACTTCGACGTCAACTTCGGCTTCTCCGGCATGGAGAAGTTCGCCGCGCAGCTGCGCGACACCAGTACCAAGACGGGCTGGGAGCGCCGCTTCGCCACCCCCGAGGCCTTCGCCCTGGGGACGCAGCGGCTGCACGCCTGCCTGGAGGAGGAGTGGACCGCCCCGGGCGCGACCCGGCCGCTGTACGCGGACTTCCTCGACCTCGCCGGGCATGCCGAGGCGGCCGCGCTCTTCCGCGACTCCGGCCGGCAGTGGTCGCGGCTCGCGGAGCTGGCCCGTGCGGCGGACTCCGGGGCGGACGCCGCGGGGCGGCGGGAACTCTTCGACGCCTTCGCCGAGCTCGTGGACGGGGCCCTGGTGCTGGAGCGGCAGGCGGTCGGGCTGCTGCCGCAGGCGGCGCCCACCGAGTAAGGGTCGCGCGAACCGCGTCAAAAGTTGAGTTGCTCAATTTTTGACGCGGTGAAACCCATGGGCGTACGGTGGACAAATCGTCCCCGAGCACCCCTAAGGCCCCGTACCGCTCATGGAAATGACCCTCGTCTCGATCGTCGGCGTCAGCAGCATCGTCGCCGTCGCCGCCTTCTCGAAGCGGCTCGGCCTCGCCGCCCCCCTGAGCCTGGTGGTCGTCGGCATCGCCCTCAGCTTCGTACCGGGAGTGCCGGCGCTCGCCATCGAGCCCGAGTGGGTCCTCGCGGGCGTGCTGCCGCCCCTGCTCTATTCGACCGCCGTGAACATGCCCGCGTCGGACTTCCGCCGCAACATCAAGGCGATCAGCGGTCTCGCGGTCCTGCTCGTGGCGGTCACCACCCTCGGAGCGGGCTGGCTCTTCCACTGGCTCATGCCGGGCCTCGGCTGGCCCGCCGCCTTCGCCCTCGGCGCCGTCGTCAGCCCCACCGACGCCGTCGCCGCGACCTCCATGGGCAAACAGCTCGGCCTTCCGTCACGGCTGCTGACCATGCTGGAGGGCGAGGGGCTCGTCAACGACGCCTCCGCACTGGTGCTGCTGCGCTCCGCGATCGCGGCCATGGCCGGAACCGTCTCCCTGGCCGGGGTCGCCGGGAACTTCCTCTTTTCCGTGGCCCTCGCCACCGCCGTCGGCATCGTCGTGGGCCTCGTCAACGTCCGGGTCCGGGCACTCCTCAAAGACAGCCTGCTGAACACGGCGATCTCCTTCGTCGTGCCCTTCGTCGCCTTCCTGCCGGCCGAGGAGTTCCACGCCTCCGGAGTCCTCGCGGTGGTCGTCGCCGGTCTGGTCACCGGCCACCAGGCTCCGCGCTTCCTCAGCGCCCAGGACCGGCTGGCCGAGGCCATGAACTGGCGCACCCTCGCCTTCCTGCTCGAAAGCGCGGTCTTCCTCCTGATGGGACTCGGCCTGAAGGGCCTCCTCGACGAGGTCGCCGCGGACGGGCTCAGCGCCTGGCGGGCCCTGTTCATCGGCCTTGCGGCCGCAGCCCTGGTGATCGTGGCGCGGATGGTGTTCGTCGCCCCGCTCATCGCCTCCCTGCGCAAGGACGCGCAGCGCGCCGCCGAGAAGAAGCCCCGCCTCGACTGGCTGATGGACCGGCTCGGCGCCCCGGAGTCCGAGCAGCAGGCCAATCCGCTGAGGCCCCGCAGGGAGCTGACGCCCCGCCGCAGGGAGCAGATGAAGGAACGCGTCACCCGGGCCTCGGCCGACGCCGACTTCAAGGTCAACGAGAGCCTCGGCTGGCGCAGTGGCGTGGCCCTGGCCTGGGCCGGGATGCGCGGGGCGATCACCGTCGCCGCGGCCCAGACCCTGCCCGAGGACACCCCGTACCGCCCCCAGTTGCTGCTCATCGCCTTCGTCGTCGCCACCAGCACCCTGTTGCTCCAGGGTCTGACCCTGCCCGCCGTCATCCGGAGGGTGAAGATCTCCGGCGACGACCCGGTCCGCTTCCGGGAGGAGTACGCGCGGCTGCTCGACGAGGTCGCCGCCGCCGGCCGGGCCGCACTGGAGGAGCCCGGCCTCGTCCGGGGAGACGGAAGCCCGTACGCGCCGGAGGTCCTCGCCAAGGTCCGCGAGGACGCCCGGCTGGACCGCAAGGACGGGGAGGCGGGCGTCCCCGTCTTCGACGGAGCGCGCGAGCAGTACGTGGACCTGCGGCTCGGTGTGATCGCGGCCTCGCGGAACGCCGTACTGGCCGCCCGCTCGACCGGGATCTACAGCTCGCAGGCCATCAACCAGGCCCAGCAGGGGCTGGACCTGGACGAGGCCCTGTTCCAGCGGCTGGGCTCCGCCACCCGGCACTGAGCCTGCGGGTGGCGCCGCCCGCCGCCGTCCGTCGCCTCCGCGCCGCTCAGCCCTCCTCGACCCTGACCGCCGACACCGGGCAGGCGCGCGCCGCCTCCCGCAGCAGCGGGCTGCCGCCGCCGTCCTCGCGGCCCGGCAGCACCGCGCCGAAGCCGTCCTCGTCCTGGGTGAACACGGCCGGCGCGGTCAGGGCGCACTGCCCGGCCCCGATGCAGACGTCCGTGTCGACGGAGACGCGGTTCGTGGGACTGGTGGGCCTGGTGGGACTCACCGGGTTCACCGGGTTCACCACGCCACGGGGAGCTCGAGCATGCCCTGGACGGTGTCCCCGGGCTTGAACGGGATCCGGTCAGGATCGGCCGCCAACCGCAGGCCGGGGAGCCGATCGAAGAGGGTGCCGAGCGCGATCTCCATCTCGGCGCGGGCCAGATTCTGGCCCAGGCACTGGTGGATGCCGAAGCCGAAGGCCAGGTGGTGTCGGGTGGGCCGGTGCCAGTCCAGGGTGTCGGGCTCCGCGAAGACGGTCTCGTCGCGGTTGATCACGGAGGTGGAGAAGATCACGCCGTCGTCGGCGCGGACGGTCACCCCGCCGATCTCGATGTCCTCGGCCGCGACCCGGAGCATGCCGTCCGCGATCGACAGGAAGCGCATCAGCTCCTCCACCGCCGCCGGCAGCAGGGACGGATCGGTGCGCAGCTCGGCCAGCTGCTCGGGGTGGCTGAGCAGGGTGAACGTACCCAGCGAGATCATGTTGGCCGTGGTCTCGTGCCCCGCGATGAGCAGGATCGCGGCCAGCGAGACCAGCTCCTCCACATCGGTTTCGCCGGTCTCCAGCCGCCGCGCGATCAGCTCGTCCAGCAGCCCTTCGCCCGGGTGCTCGCGCTTGTGGCCGATGAGCTCGCGAAGATAGCCGTTGAGCTGCTCCCGGGCGTCCTCGACGTCGGCGAGTTCCGGGCCGCGCAGCAGCCGCCGGGACTGGCTCTCGAAGAACTCGTGGTCCGCGTACGGGACTCCGAGCAGGGCGCAGATCACCGTCGACGGCACCGGCAGGGCGAAGGCGCCGACCAGCTCCGCGGGGGGTCCGGCGGCGATCATTGCGTCGATCAGCCGGTCCACGGTCTCCTGGATCCGGGGGCGCAGGGCCGCGGTGCGTCCCAGGGAGAAGCTCGGGATCAACATCCGGCGCTGGGTGTTGTGGACGGGGTCGTCCACGCCGAGCAGGGCGGCGCGCCGGTTGCTCAGCCCCTTGAACCGCCTGGTGGGGGCGGGGAAGGAAAGGTTCTGCCGGTCGGCGGAGAGCCGACCGTCGGAGAGCAGGGCACGCGCCTCGGCGTGCCCGGAGACCACCCACACGGAGCGGCCGTCGAAGAGGGTGACCCGGGAGAGCGGCCGGCCCGTCCGCAACGGCTCGTACGCCGCCGGCGGGTGGTAGGGACAGGTCCGGTCCTGGGGGAAGGCAATGGTCTTCTCGGACATGCAGCACCTCGCACGCGATGGTTCCGTTTCGCCGGATCCATTACATGCCTAAGGCACCTATCCGATCCACGTGACTTTCGGCCAGATCGTGCGCTTCGCCCGGATGGCCTAGGGGGCCGTGGGGGCGGGCGGGGCGGGGCGTGGGCGCGGGTGCGGAGGGCGCCGAGGGTGCGCTCAGAGGTGGGCGTCGAGGAACGTCCGGAACTCGTCTGCCGTCATCGGCCCTTCCTGGGTCGCCACCGGCTCGCCGGACGCGATGAGGACGGCCGTCGGGGCGCCCGTCACCCCGTACCGCTTGGTCTGCGCGGGGCAGCGGGTGATGTCCACGCGCACCGCCGTCAGCCGGGTTCCGTACTCCTGCGCCAATGCGGCGACGACCGCGTCCATCGCGCGGCAGGGCTCCAGGGCCTTCGGCCAGCTTCCGCAGAAGTAGGCGAGCACCGGGCCGTCCGTCATGCCGAGGATGAAGTCGAACTCCTGGTCCTCCAGTGGCTGGTGTACCCGACGTGCCATGGGTGGTGCTCCGCTTCGTGTGCCGTGCGATCGATCAGAACGGGTCCCATCATCCCTGCTGGGGGCCGTTGTCAGTGCCGTCTGTGAAGCTGACCGGTATGGACGACAGGATGCTCCGGCGCCGGGTCTACGGCGCCGACCACGACGACCCCGACCCGGGTCCGCTCCCGGGGCACGCCTACGGAGAGCTCGTGGGCGGGCCCCTCGACGGGCTGCTGCTCGACATCACGGGCTGGAGCGCCCCGCAGCTCGCCGAGGAGGCCCGGCTCCCCACGGAGATAGGGCGCTACGGTCCCGGCGGCCGTGCCCACTACCGCCGTCGCGCCGCCGATCCCGGTCACTGGGACTGGACGGGCGACAGCCGCTGACGCCAGCGGGGCGGCGGGCAGCGGCCTGCCGGGCCGCCCGACCCGGCGGCCCGGAGGCCTCAGCCCGCCGCGTTCCGGCTGACCTTGCGGGCCCACAGCACCAGCGGGACCTGGAGCGGCAGCCGGCCCAGGGCCACGGCCCGCAGGGCGGGGGACCGGTGGCGGGCGTCGGCTGCCATTTTGACGTTCGCGGGGAACACGCCGACGAAGAACGCCGCCGTCGCCAGTGCCGCGACCCGGCGGGTCCGCGGGTGGGCCACCCCGGCCGCGAGCGCGAGCTCCGCCACGCCGCTCGCGTACGTCCACTGGCGCGGGCTGCCGGGCAGCGAGCGCGGCACGGTCGCGTCGAACTGCTTGGGGGCGACGGCGTGCGCCACCGCCGCGCCCGCCAGCAGACCGGCGAGCAGGAGCGGTGAGGAAGGCATGCGCGGCATCGAGGGATCCTCTCGGAGGGGCCTGGGCCCGGCGAGCCTACTCGCCGGTAGCTCCGGGTGGGACGGGGACCGGAATCTCCGTTGCCGCGCGCGTCCCGAAAATCTCCGAAGATTTTTCCGGGAAGCTGTCGATCCCGGCGTCTCCCGTTCGACGCAGGGGTGAGAGGCGGGGAAGAGCCCCGTCCTCCACCACCGAGGAGTCACCATGCCGCGCTTCCTTTCGATGATCCGCATCGACGAGCAGAGCCTCACCCCCGACACCCCCTTCCCGGCCGACTTCAACGACCGCATGGGCGCCCTGATGGAGGAGATCACCAAGGCCGGAGTCATGCTCGACACCGCGGGCCTGCTCCCCACCTCCGAAGGGACCCGGGTCACCTGGTCCGGCGGAAAGCTCAGCTACACCGACGGACCCTTCACCGAGACCAAGGAGGTCGTCGGCGGGTACGCCCTGATGCAGTGCAAGGACAAGGACGAGGCGCTGGAGTGGACCAAGCGCTTCCTGGAGATCCACCCCGAGAACTGGACGGTCGGCGCCGAGCTCCGTCAGCTCGACGGAAGCTGACGGTCAGCGGCGCCGCTCGGCGCCGCACCCTCCCGCGCCGTTTGCCCTGCCTCGTCACGGCTGCTCTGATGGGTAGCCGTGACGGCAGTGAGTACGACCCGAGCGGTCGAAGCGGTGTTCAGGATCGAGTCCGCGCGGATCATCGCGGGCGTCGCCCGGATCGTGCGCGACGTCGGCATCGCCGAGGAGATCACCCAGGACGCGCTGGTCGCGGCGCTGGAGCAGTGGCCGGCCTCCGGCGTGCCCGACAAACCGGGGGCCTGGCTGATGGCCACCGCCAAACACCGGGCCATCGACCTCGTCCGCCGCAAGGAGACCTACGCCCGCAAACTCGCCGAGGTGGGCCGCACCCTGGAGGACGTGCCCCCGCCCGAGGAGGAGGCCGGGCTCGCGGACCCCGAGTCCATCGACGACGACCTGCTGCGGCTGATCTTCACCGCCTGCCATCCCGTCCTCGCCACCGAAGCCAGGATCGCGCTGACCCTGCGGCTGATGGGCGGCCTGACGACCCAGGAGATCGCCCGCGCCTTCCTCTGTCCCGAACCGACCGTCGCCCAGCGGATCGTCCGGGCGAAGCGGGCGCTCGCGAAGGCCGCGGTGCCCTTCGAAGTCCCGTACGGAGCCGACCGCGAAGAGCGCCTCGCCTCCGTACTGGAGGTCATCTACCTCGTCTTCAACGAGGGCTACTCGGCCACGGCCGGCGACGACCTCGTCCGCCCCGCCCTGTGCGAGGACGCCCTGCGCCTCGCCCGGGTCCTGGCCGGCCTGATGCCCAAGGAGCCCGAGGTGCACGGCCTGGCGGCGCTGCTGGAGTTCCAGGCCTCGCGCATCGCCACCCGCACCGGCCCGGACGGGGAGCCGGTGCTGCTCGCCGACCAGAACCGGTCCAAGTGGAACCGTCTGCTGATCCGGCGCGGCGTCGAAGCCCTGCACCGGGCGGGCACCGGCCCGTACTCCCTCCAGGCCGCCATCGCCGGCTGTCACGCCGACGCCGTCCGCTACGAGGACACCGACTGGCCCACGATCGCCACCCTGTACGGACGGCTCGTCCGGTTGATCCCGTCACCGGTGATCGAGCTCAACCGGGCCGTCGCCGTCTCGATGGCCGAGGGCCCGGCGGCGGCGCTCCCCCTGGTCGACGCCCTGACGGAGGAACCGGCCCTGCGCTCCTACCATCTGCTGCCGAGCGTACGCGGAGACCTGCTGGAGCGGCTCGGCCGCCCGGCGGAGGCCCGCGCGGAGTTCGAACGCGCCGCCTCCCTCACGCGCAACGCCCGGGAGCAGACCCTGCTGCGCGCACGCGCGGCCCGCCTCTGAGGCCCGCCTCTGAGGCGCGCTGTCGGGCGGCGCGCCGGGATCAGCCGCGGCGGGAGAACGCCGCCACGTCGAGCGGGGTCTGCGCGGGCCGGCGCGGCGGGGTCAGCGCGATGGGGCGGCGGAGCGATCCGTGGCGGGCGATCTCCCGGACCGTCTCGCGCAGGGCCTCCAGGAAACCGTCCATGGTGCGCCGGGCGGCGGGGGTGTCCGAGTAGATCGAGTTCATGTGCAGCCCCTCCGCGTCCCGCTGGAACCAGGAGCAGGCGCCGTTGGCCTGGGCCGACCACACGTGGGAGGTGGGCCGCCAGTCATCGTGGCGCTCGGCGCCCGGGCACTTGCGCATGTCGATGTACGAGAAGAAGTTCACCGGGTACGGCCAGGAGCGGGCGGCGAACTCGCGGGGTGCGAGCAGCTCCCAGGCCCGCACGAACGGCACGTCGAGATGGTCGATCATCTCGTTGAAGCCCGCCCGCACCGAAGCCATCACCTGCTCGAAGTCCCGCCCGGGCGAGGCGTCGAACTCGATGGGCATGGTGTTGACGAACCAGCCCACCGAGTTGCCCCACCCGGCCCGGCCGCGCTCGCTCACGGGCATGAACCCCCGGTAGACCCCCGGCCCGCCCGCCTCGCGCAGACAGACCGCGACGGCGGCGAGCACGCCCATGAACGGCTTGCCGTCCACCGCCAGGCAGGCCTTCTCGAAGACCTCCGCCTCGGCGGCGTCCAGCAGCGGGGAGGCCTCGTTCACGATCGAGTACATCCGGCCCGGCTCCACACCCAGTTCGAGCGGGAAGCGCGGGAAGAACTCGCCGCCGCCGCTCGCCATGAACTCCTTCCAGTAGCCGAGCCGTTCGTCGTCCGCGTCGATGGAGAGGTACCGGCTGCGCTGCTCCTCGGCGAAGTCGAGATAGCTCGGCGCGGGCGCCGGATCGGGCAACTCGCCACGGCGCAGGGCCTCGTAGCCCTTCTCGACCTCCTGGACCACGATCGGCATCGACATGCCGTCGCAGACGATGTGGTCGAAGGCCAGGTAGACGGTCGCCGAGTCCTCGCGCAGGACGGCGCCCATCGTGAACAGCGGCCAGGACAGCGTGTCGATGCTCCGCTTGAACCGCTCCACCAAGAAGCGGGTCAGTTCCTCAGTACGGTCGAAATCGGCGACCGGGACGGTGTCCAGGGCCAGTTCGGCGGCGGGGATCGGGGCGCACGCCAACTCCCCGGCCAGGCGCCGGAACTCGCAGCGCAGCACCTCGTGGCGGCGTACGAACGCCAGCAGCGAGCCGGTCAGGGCGTCCTCGTCCAGCGGGCCCGCGACCTCGAAGGTGACGGCGATCCACGACGCGGTCGGGTCGTCGGCGGCGCGGCTCTCCTCGGCGACGGTGAAGTGCTTGTCCTGGTTGAAGGAGGCCCTCCTGTCCGGCGCGCCGTCCGCACCGTCCGGGCCGGGCGACTGCGCCCCGGCCGTGGACCGCAACCGCCACTCGACGACCCGGCCGGGTGCCATGTGGTGCATCTCCAGAGGAAACTGCCGCATTCCGTCATCCCTTCGACCCCCGAGTCAACCCCGAGCGCCTAACGACACCCGGGCCACGGAAGTGACGCGCGCCGGGGGGTTCACCGCAGGCGGCGCAGGAGCGCGCGCAGCCCCTTCGGGCGCGGGGCGCCGCCTGCGACCGGGAGTCCGGGCGCCTCGGGGAGACCGGGGTCGTCCGGGCCGATGCCCTGCTCGACGGCGTCCGCGAGGCGGATCAGGAACGCACGGAACTCGGTCTCGTCGTACGGGCGCCATCCCGGATAGGGCTCGAACGCCGACGCGAGCACCGCGTCGGAGGCGACCGCCGCGCGCAGGCCCGCCGCCTGCCGGCGCAGCGGCTCGGTGCTGATGGGGCTCACCCGCAGGGCGACCGCGTAGCGCCGGACCAGCTCGTCGTCGAGCGCCGAACCGTCGCTGTGGAACATCGCGTTGTACAGAATGCCGTTGACCAGACAGGTCATCCACGGCTCGATCGCCATCACAAAACCCTTCTCTCTCTCCCGGCCCGTACTCTGGCAGACTCGGCCCATGGCCAGCACTCCCGTCGCCGTCTGCGAGGTCCCCGACGGCTTCGGTCTCATAGAAGTCACCGGGGACGATGACGCCGGCCTGCTCCTCCTCGGGGGCCGCCCCGTCCTGCTGGAGGACAGTGACTTCTGCGGCAGCGTCGGCCGGCTGGCCTCGCGCGCCACCGGCCCGGGCGCTCCCAGTACCGCGGAGACCAAGGCGCTCACCGCGTGGCTGGCCGCGCCGGAGCTTGCCGTCGCCCCACTCACCGCGAGCGTCCTGCCGCCGGACCCGGAACGGCTGCGCCCCCTGCTCTCCCTCCTCGCCCCCGGCCGTTACACGATGACCGCCGCCCCGGCCCCGCACCCGCTGCGCCTGGTCCACCCGCGCTCCGGGCACATCGACCGCTGGTATGCCGATGAGGAGCTCGCCCTGCTCACCACCGACCACTGGCCTCCGCCCGACAGGGAGGCCGTACGCGGCTACGTGCGGCGGATCCGGGCCGGCGCGCGGCCCGCGCTGGTGGCCCTGCGGACCACCGAGGACTCCCTCGCCGCCTACCTCCTGGACGGACACCACAAGCTGGAGGCCTACCACCAGGCCGGGATCCAGCCCCTGATCAGCCCTCGGTGGTGGTCGAGTCGTCCGGGCGCAGTTCGATGTGGTCCGCGGCCAGGTCCACCGCCACCCGGTGTTCCATGCCCAACGCCTCCAGGAACTTCTGCGGGAGCTGCACGCGTCCCGTGCGGTCGAGCATCACGTACTCGCGCTCGCTCACCGACTCGGCGCCGTGTTCGTCGGTGACCGTACGGCGCAGCACCTCGCTGCTGGTGCGGCCGTCGCGCATCGCCACCGTGCGCCGGACCTCGCCCGCGACGAGCGGGTCGTGGGTCACGATGACCACGGTCGCGCCCAGTTCCCGGTTGACGGTGCGGAAGGCCTCGAAGATCGCCCCGCCCGTCTCGGAGTCCAGCTCACCGGTCGGCTCGTCCGCGAGCAGCACCGCCGGATCGTTGGCCATCGCCACCGCGATGGCCACCCGCTGCTGCTGGCCGCCGGACAGCTCGGCGGGCCGGCGGTTCGCCAGCTCGCCGATCTCCAGCGCTTCGAGGAGCTCACCGGTCCGGACCGCGTGACGCTTGGCGGCGGCGCGCCGCCCGCCCTTCAACTGCATCGGCAGGGCGATGTTCTGCGCCGTCGTCAGGAAGGGCAGTAGATTGCGGGCCGTCTGCTGCCAGACGAAGCCGACCGCCTCGCGCCGGTAGCGCAGCCGGTCGCGCGCCGACATCTCCAGCAGGTCGTAGCCGCCGACGCTGGCCGTGCCGGCCGTGGGCACGTCCAGCCCCGCGAGGATGTTCAGCAGGGTGGACTTCCCGCTGCCTGACGCGCCGACCAGGGCCATCAGATCGCCCTGCGCCACGGTCAGTTCCAGTCCCTGCAGGGCCTGTACCTCGACCCCGTCCGTACTGAAGATCCGGACCAGGCGGTCGCAGGCGATGGCCGTGTCCGCGCCGTGCCGGCGGGGCTCGGCGGCGGCCAGGGCCTGCCGCTGCAGCTCCTCGTAGGTGGGCTGATCGCTGTTCACCGCTGGTCTCCCGCTCTCAACTCGGTCGTGATCTGTCGCCTGCCGGAGATCGCCGCCTCCGCGAGCACGGCCCCCGCGACGAGGACGGCCAGGCCCAGTGCCTGGATCAATACGGGCGTGACGAGGACCTGCAGTCCGGTCGGCACCCGGGTGCCGACCAGCGTGGACAGGTCCACGGCCGGGCCCAGCAGCGCGACGGTGCCCGCCGCGAGCAGTGCGCCGCCGAGCGCGGCGGCCAGTGCCAGGGGAACCGACTCCACCAGGATCAGCAGGATGCCCTGCCGGGGCCGCAGGCCCATGGTGCGCAGCCGCGCGAGCAGCGCCGCGCGGTCGGGGGCGGCCCGGACCAGGGTCAGCAGGACCGCCAGCAGCGCGAAGCCCGCGGCTCCGGCCAGAGAGGCCCAGAACAGCCGCTCGGCGGAGCGCTGGAGCGGGTCGGAGCCCAGCTCGGCGGCCGTGGCGGAGCTGGTGCGGACGCGGTAGCGCTCCTCACCGGCCGCCGGGTCCGCGGTGCGGACCGTCTGCTCGAGCCGGTGCTGGTCGATCTCGCCGATGGCGAGCCAGCCGTTGGGCAGCCCCATCTGCGGAATCGCGGCCAGCACTTGGG
The DNA here is from genome assembly GCF_042880975.1 of Streptomyces sp. NPDC058289. Classification (NCBI taxonomy): domain Bacteria; kingdom Bacillati; phylum Actinomycetota; class Actinomycetes; order Kitasatosporales; family Streptomycetaceae; genus Streptomyces; species Streptomyces sp. NPDC058289. The sequence goes on along the minus strand of NZ_JBHVYI010000009.1, from coordinate 120,047 downwards.
CGGCGGGCAGCACCACGGTGGTGGACCTGGCGCCGGGCCGGGCCGGGGTGCCGTCGACCACTCCGACGGTCGTGAGCTTCAGCTCCCCGCCGTTCTCCAGCCGCAGCCGGAAGCCGGAGGTGTCGTCGTCGGCGAGGTCCCGGCTGATCAGCGCGGGCACCGTCGCGCCCGAGGTGCCCGCGGATCCGGTCGCCAGGAGTGCGGGATCGAACCCGCCGCTGCCGGCCGCTGCCGACAGCTTCGCGTACTCCACCGGGTCCGCGACGACCACGGAGATCTGGGTGCTGCCCGTCTTGGTGCCGTAGAGGAACACGTTGTCGTCGGTCCACACCTTCGCGGAGGACCGGACGCCGGGCAGCGCGGTGGCCGCCGTCGTCAGCGACTCCGGGAGCGTGCCGCCCGGCGCCGAGAGCTGCGCGTCACCGCCGACGGCCGCACGGGCCGCCGCGAAGCGGGCGTCGGCCACCGCGGTCAGCACCGTGGCACCGAAGCCCCCGGTGGTGACGGCCAGCAGCATCGCGATCAGCGGCAGTACGGACGGACGTGCCCGGCCGCCGGTGCCCCGCGCGGCGCGGGCCAGCCCGAGGAAGCCGATCAGCCCCGGGCCCCGCCCGGCCGCCCGGGCCAACGCCCCGACCAGGGCGGGCTGGAGCCGGGCCAACAGCAGGCCACCGCAGAGCGCGAGCAGTAGGGGAGCGGCGATCAACAGCGGGTCCACCCCGGCGCCGGCCGGAGCGACCCCGCGCGAGCGGACCTCGAACACGGCGGCCGCGGTGGCCGCCAGTGCGAGCAGCTCGGCGACCAGCCGCCGCCGGGGACCCGGCGGGCGCTTCGGCGACAGCAGCACGAAGGCCCGTACGGGGACGGCCAGCAACGCCAGGAGCGTGGCGGCCGAAGCGGCCAGCACGGTGCCCGCCGAGCGGGGGGTCGGCAGCAGGACCACGGCGAGCACCGCCGCGAGAGCGGCGGCCGGCAGGACGGTGACGGCGTTCTCCGCGAGCAGCCGGCGCACGATGCCCGCGCGGGAACCGCCGCGGGCCAGCAGCAGCCGCAGTTCGGCCTCCCGCCGGTCCCCGGTGAGCCCGGCCGCCAGGCAGAACACCACGAACGCCACTCCGGCCACCCCGGCCGGGCCCATCGAGGCGAGCGGCGCGGCCGCCTGGCGCCGGGCCTCGGCGAGGGTGAACTGCTCGGGGAGGCGGGAAGTGAACCGCAGATCACTCCGACGGGTCTCCTGGGTGAGGCGCGTCGCGGTCGGGCCGCTGAGGTACGAGGCGACGGCCTTGGCGGTGGCCGGGAGCTGGTCGGCCCGCAGTTTCCCGGTGTCCACCGGGATCCGCCAGAAGTCCTGGGTGTTCGGGTCGCCCCAGTCGGGGAGCCGGTCGAGCGCCTCCGCGCCGACGAGGGCCTCGGTGCGCCAGAACGCCTGCGGAGGCTGGGTCGTGGTCATGTTGAGGCAGGCACGGAGGAGGCAGGTGAAGTCGGTCCAGTAGTCCTCGGCCTCGTCGTTCGCGGTGTAGAGACCGACGACCTCCGCCTTCATCGTCGTCAGTGCCTGGCCGGTGGTGGTCTCCAGCACCATGCCGACCCGGATGCCGATGGTCTTCGCGGCGCTCTGCGACAGCACGATGGGTACGGGGCTGCCGGGAGCGGGTGCGGGAGCGCCCGGCCAGCGTCCTTCCACCAGGCGGACGTGCTCGGAGGCCGTGCGCAGGTGGTGGAGGCCCAACTGGGGAGGGACCCCGTCGGGGGCGGCCAGGCCGCGGTTGGCCAGCGGCCGGGGACCCGCGGAGGACCCGTGGACGGGGCCCGCGGGGGCGACCGAGAAACCCGGGGCGGTACGGGAGACCAGGGTCGCCAGCACCTCGTCCAGGTTCTGCGCGCTCTGCTCGCCGTAGCGGGGGCGCGCGGTGACGTACAGGCTGGTCTGGCTCGGCCCGCGCGACTCCAGGAAGGAACGCAACGCCTGGTCGGTGCCCCGGTCCATGGCCCGGGGCAGGGCCGCGGCGAGCAGGACGGCGACGAAGGCCAGGGCCGCGCCGAGCAGGGCGCTCAGCGGGGTCGCGCGCAGCCGGGTCCGCACCCAGGGCGCGGGCGGGGGCACGGGCCGACGGGCGGAATCCCGGGGTGCCTGCGGATCGGCCCCGCCCGGGGCGCGCCGGTCGGCGTCGGTCGCGGCCGGCCCGGTCATATGTCCTCCACGTGCCGCAGCCGGTCGGCCGGCTTCGAGCGGTTTTGATTGCGCCGCCCGCCGAAGACCGCCGACAGCAGCGGTACGGCGGCGATGGCGGCGGCGAGCAGCAGGATCCGCACCGCGGGCAGGTCCACCAGCACCCCGGGCTCCGGCCGGCCGGCGGCCGGGGTCAGCACGGTCAGCGGCACGACGAGGTGCACGATGACCACGCCCAGACCCACCCCGACCGCGGTGCCGAGCCCGACCAGCAGGCAGCTCTCGGCTGTGGCCGTCCGGGCCAGGTCACGGCGTCGGGCACCCAGCGCCGTCAGCACCGAGAACTCCCGGGCCCGCTCCCGGGCGGCGGCCGCGGCGGAGGCGGCGAAGCCGATCGCCGCGAGCACGGCGCAGGCCGCCGCGAGTGCGGCCAGCGCGCCCTGCGGGCCCGCGCTGAGCGGGTCGTCCAGCAGGGTCGCGGCCACCTCCTCGCGCAGCCGCACCTGCTGGGAGCCCGCGCCGGAACGCAGTTCCGCGGCGGCGCGGGCCGGGGCCGGATCGTCGGCGGAGGCGGCCGGCAGCCACCATTCGCCGGGCGTCGGCAGCTCCCGGCCGCCCGCCGCGAGCAGGCGCGCGGCGGTGTCCAGGTCGATGGCGATCGCGGTGTCGCCGGCGACGGGCAGGGAGCCGATCGCGGCGGTGACCCGGACCGGGAGGGTGACGTCGTCCAGCTTGACCGGCACCAGATCGCCCACGGCCCCGCCGATCGCGGACAGGTACGCCCGGGTGGCGATCCCCGGAATCTCGGCGGCCGGAGCGGGACCCGGCGTCAGACTGGCCTGGACGCCGCCGCGTTCGCCGGAACCGTCCCGGTAGCGCAGCTTGAGCGAGGTCTGGCCGCCCGGCGCGGGATCGGAGCCCGGGAGCAGTTCGGCGGCCGGGGAGCCGTCCTTGAGCTGCGGGGCCGACAGCTTCCAGTCGGATGCGGGCACCGCGACCGGCGCCGCTGCACCGTCCCGGGTCTGGGCGACCGCGAGGCTGCGTACGGTCAGCTCGTCGAAGATCTTGACCGTGGTGGCGGGGTCGCCGGGGCCGGCATCCGGATCGGCGTTCAAATCGATCCCGGGGAGCGGGCCTTCGCGGTCGTACGAGAACACGAGCCCGGCCAGGCTGAGCGGGGTGGCGGCCGACCCGATGGGGGCGCCGAGCATCGAGCCGGTGTGCACCGACACGGTGGCGTCACCGCTCTCCGGGAGCTGCACCATCGCGGCCCGGTAGGTGATGCCGAACCGGTCGCGCAGCAGCAGTCCGAGGCCCGGGCGGCCGCCCGCGCCGGTGGAGCGTACGGAGACCGAGAGGTCGATGCGCTGGGGCTGGCCGGGGAGGGGGATGCCGGTGGCGGGCGCCGGGGCGGGGGAGGGGGCCAGCGGGGCGAACAGCTCGCGCATGCCGTGCCCGTCGCGCAGGTCGGACCGCAGCGCGAGCCGGTCGGCGGCGGCCACCGCGTCCAGCGCCATCAGCTGGCCGGTGCGCCCGCCCGGCAGGTCCTGCCGGGTACGGAGCACCGGCAGGACGCGCTCCCCGCCGGGCAGCGCCGCGTACCGGCCGCCCCGGCCCAGCGCGGGCAGGTCGCTGTTGGAGATCAGCAGGCCCCCGGCGGTCGTGAAATCGGCCTGGTCACGCTGGGACTCGGACCACGCGGTGTGCTGGCCCAGTGCCAGGACCCCGCTGGAGACGGCGAGCACGAGCAGCAGCACCGGCCCCGTGGCCCGTCCCGGCCGGCGGGCCAGCTGCCAGCCGACGAGCGCCGGACCAAGCCCCCGGCCCCGTGCGGCGACCCGCGCACCGAGCCGCGCCACGAAGGGCAGCAGCCGCAGCACCAGCAGGGTGCCCGCGCACAGCGCCAGTGTCGGAGCGGCGACCAGGACCGGGTCCACGCCGAACAGCCCGTCGGACCGCGAGGCCGGGTCGGCCCCGCCCGCGCCGTACCGGGAGAGCTGCTCGTACGCGAGTACGGCCAGGGCCACCAGCGCCAGGTCCGCGCCGGAGCGGGCGGCGCCGGCGACGAGCGCCTGGCGGCGGCCGGTCCGGTGCAGGGCGGCCGCGGCGGCGCCCCGCAGGACGACCGGGAGGGTGGTCAGCACGACGCAACCGAGGGCGCAGCCCGCGGCGACGGGCCAGAGCAGCCAGCTCCGGGTGACCGTGAACGGGACGTGCGCCAACGAGCCGTAGCCGCCGAGCAGGCGCAGCAGCGGCGGGGTCAGCAGGGGCGCGAGGAGGGCGGCGGACAGCGCCAGCAGCAGCGACTGGGCCGCGGTGAGGACACCGAGCCGGCCGCGGGAGGCGCCGCGCGCCGCGAGCAGGGCGCGTTCGCCCTCCTGTCGCTCCGTCAGCAGGTGCGAGACGAGCAGCAGCGCCGCCCCGGCGAGCACGGCCAGTTGCAGTGCGCCGACCAGCAGGGTGGACCGGGCTACGGTCAGGCCCGACCGCAACTCCCCGAGCAGCGCCGGAAGCTCGGTCGACGGGGCGAGCCCGGAGCCGCCCTGGAGCGCCTTCAAGGCCTTGGCGGCCCGGCCGTGGACGGCCTCGGCGCCGGCCGCGTCCACGGTGGAGAAGTCGGCGGTGAGGAGCACGGCGCGGCCGTCCTGGACCAGCCCGCCCGCGGTGAAGGCGGAATCGTCGACCAGCAGCGGCCCGTAGGTGGTGAATCCGGCGACCTGGAGACCGCGCGCACCGAGCGGATCGAGCCGCCAGTACGGGGAGTCGGAGTCGGCCGCCCGGTAGACGCCGGTCACCAGCACGGTCAGCGGGGAGCCGCCGTACCGGTCGTCCAGCCGCACCTGCGCGGGCAGGGCTCCCTCGGTCAGCCCGAGCCGGTCCAGCGCCGCCTTCGGCACGGCCACGGGAACCGGGCCGCCCCGATCGGAGACCGGGCCCGCGACGGGCTGCGGCCAGGTGCCCGCGAGGAGCCGTACGCGGTCCTTGGCGAAGGCGGCCAGCAGGGTCAGATCGGAGTCCTTGCCGGGGGTGCGCGGGCCGGGCAGCCCGTACGAACGGCTGCGCGCCACGCTCTCGGCACCGACCGGGAGGGGGCCGAACAGCTCGCGCGCGAAGCCCCGTACCGCCTCGTCGTCCTTGGCGCGGTCGGCCGCCGGGTGGGAACCGGTGACCAGCACGGTGCCGCGCGCCAGGCCGGGCCCCTGGAGGGCCTGGCGCAGTCCGGCGTCGCCCACTCCGCGGGTGAAGGCGAAGAGCGCGGTGAGCACGGTCGTGGTGATCAAAACGGTCAGCAGTACGGCGACTGCGAGCGGCAATCGCCCGCGCAGCCGGCGCACGACGAAGCCGAGCATGTGCCTGTTCCTCCCCCGCACCGGACTGGTGACCCCGGATACCGGACGATGCTGCCAGATTCGAACAGATAGCGGAAGGGACTTGCGTGAGTGGTGCAACGGATGAACAAATCGTCGGGGCGGGACCGCAAGAACGCCGTTTTCATCCATTGATCCGCTTGGAGGGGGAGCCGCAGCATGACGCAGGACCAGGAACGGCGACAGGAGCAGAGGGACGCATCGCGAGGCGCATCGCGTGACGAACCGCGCGACGAACCGCGGGGGGACGCCGGGGCGCCGCCGATGGTGGTCGTGGACGACGTGCGGCGCAGTTTCGGGACGGGCCAGCAGGCGGTGCACGCCCTGCGCGGAGTGTCCTTCGAGGTCCGCCGCGGCGAACTCACCGCGCTCAAGGGCAGGTCCGGTTCCGGCAAGACCACTCTGCTGAACCTGGTCGGCGGCCTCGACACCCCGACCGGCGGCAGTGTCGCCCTCGACGGCACCGACCTGGCCGGCCTCGACGAGGACGGCCGCCTCGCGCTGCGCCGGGACCGGATCGGCTTCGTGTTCCAGTCCTTCGGCCTGATCCCCGCCCTGACCGCCGCCGAGAACGTCGGCGTCCCGATGCGGCTGCGCAAGGTACCGGCGAAGCAGCGCGAGGAACGGGCCCGCACCCTGCTCGCCCTCGTCGGCCTCTCCGAGCACACCGAGCAGCGCCCCGGCGAACTCTCGGGCGGCCAGCAGCAGCGGGTCGCCGTCGCACGAGCCCTCGCCAACGAGCCCGATCTGATCATCGCCGACGAGCCGACCGGCCAGCTCGACTCAGACACGGGCCGCCAGATCATGCGGCTGCTGCGCGCGGTGGTGCGCAGCGAGGGGGTCACGGCGCTGGTCGCCACGCACGACCCGGCGCTGATGGAACTGGCGGACCGGGTCGTGGAGCTGCGCGACGGGCGCATCGTGGAGGCTTCGTCCGGGGAGGACGACCCGGCTTCCGGGGAGTTGACTGCGGCGCCGTAGGGCCCGTGGGCCCCGCAGGGCTCCGGCCCCGCGGGGAGGGCGGCGGGCCCTACTCGGTGTGCAGGGCCGCGGCGATGGTCATCCGGGCCGCCGAGCGGGCCGGGATCAGCGCGCCCAGGACGGCGATCGCGACCCCCGCGCACAGCATTCCGGCGAGCTGCGGCGCGTGCCAGACGTCCTTCATCGACTCGGGGAAGGCGACGATGCCCACGTTGTCCACGACGAGCCGGTGCGCCACGATCCCGAGGGGGATCCCGAGCAGGCCGCCGACCAGGCCGAGTCCGGTCACCGAGGTCACCGTCATCGCAATTACCTGGCGCGGGGTCATGCCGATCGACTTGAGCATGCCCAGGTCGCGGCGGCGGTCGCGGGTGTTCAGCAGGACGGTGTTGAAGACGCCGAGCGAGGCGACGAGGGTCAGCATGACCGAGAACACCGAGGAGAAGCCGATGACCGTGGTGGTCGCGGCGTTGCCCGAGTACCCCACCTCGGAGTGCAGTCCGGGGTCGGCCGCGTCGACGGCGTCCGCATAGGCGCGGGCGTCCGCCCCTGGGGCGAGCCGGACGGTGTAGTCGACCGCGCGGTTGTCCGGGGCGAGTTGGCCGAGGGTCTCCCACGTGGACTCCAGGGAGCGTGCGTCGCTGTCGATCAGCTGCCCGACGACGGTCGCGGCCGTCCGCCTCCCGTTGGCCTCCAGGGTGACCCGGTCACCGACCGCAAGCCCCCGTTCGGTGAGGAAGGAGGGGCCCGCCGCGATCTCGCCGGGTCCGCTGGGCGGCCGGCCTTCCACGAAGGCCCCGGCCGGGGACGGGCTACCCCGGTAGAAGCTCCCGAACGCAGGCTGTGTGTACCCGACCAGCCCGATCTGGGTCAGCCCGCGGGCCCTTACGTCCTGCGCGCCCAGCGACCGCAGCCGCTCCTCGATCTGCGCGTCGCTCAGCAGCGGCTCGACGGGGTTGTTGCCGTGGCCGCCGACCTGGACGTTGACCACCGGTCCGCCGGGGCCGCTGCGGCCGGTCTGCGCGTACGAGACCATCGTGCTGGTCAGCCCCGTCGCCAAGGTCACCGTGGCGACACCGAGGAGGATGGCGGCCGTGGTCATGAAGGCGCGGCCGGGGCGGGCGAACGGGTGGCCGAGGCCCAGGCTGACGGAGCGCGGCAGCCGCGAGGAGGCGAGCACGCGCTGGACGCGCAGCCCGCGCCCGGTGCGGGGCGCGCCGCCTGCGCTGATGGCCTGCGCGGCCGGCAGCCGGTGCGCGCGCAGGGCCGGTACGAGCGCGGTCACCAGGACCAGGGCGGGCATCCCGGCCAGGCACGCGACGCTGAGCCAGGGCGAGAGGGTGCCCACGCCCGCCATCCCCGTCTCGATGCCGGAGAACGCGATCTGCAGGATGGGCGCGGCCAGCGCGTTGCCGAGCAGGGTGCCCAGCAGGCAGCCGGCCACGGCGGGGACCGAGACCATCGTCAGGTAGACGGCGACGACCTGGTTCGGCGTGAAGCCGACGGCCTTGAGCACACCGATGTGCCGGCTGCCGGAGACCACGGCACCACTGACCACGTTCGCGACGATCAGGGCGGAGACGAGCAGGCCGAGGACGCCGAAGAGGGCGATGAAGGGCAGATAGGCGTCCGCGCGGGCGGAGAAGGCCTTCTTGAGGGTGAGATGGGTCTGCGCGGCCGTCACCGAGTCCGCGGGAAGTCCCTCCGTGGCCCGGGCGAGCGAGTCGCGCAGCTGCGCGCCCGTGGACGGGTCGGTGAAGCGGTAGAGCATCTGCGTGGCGGTCGGGTGGAGGGCCGCGGCCTGCTCGGGCGTCACCCAGGCGGCGGCCGACTTGCTCATGCTCGTCGCGAAGCCGACGACGGTGAGCGTCGGGCGCCCGGGTGCTTCCAGCTTCGTGCCGAGGAGATCGGCGTACGGGGTCCCGTCCAAGCCCCAGTTGACGACGATCTCGCCGGGTCCTTGCGGCCAGTGCCCCATCAGGACGTCGACCCGGTCCACCGGGCCCGCCGGATCGGCGCGGCCCACCACGGTGAGGGGGCCGGCCGGCATCCAGAGCCAATCCCCGGGGACGTCGACGACAGCCTGGGGGAACGGGCCGGCGGCGGCCGCGACCCCGGGGCGGTGCGCCGTCTGCGCGAGCTGGGCGTCGGAGACCTTAGCGGGGTCGTACGCGGCCACGGTGTGCGCGCCGCGCTGCGCGGTGTACGCCTTGTCGAAGGGGCCCGAGGCGGCGGCGAGCAGGCCGAGCGCGAGCAGGACGGTCGTGGTGGAGCAGAGGACGACGAGGCCGATGACGAACGTCTGGACCCTGCGGCGCTTCACGGCGGCGCGGGAGGCCCGCCACACGGCGCTCACGCGGAACGCTCCAGGGTTTCGCCGTCCGGGTTCTCGCTGCCGAGCTCCCCGTGGTCCAGGTTCTCGCCGTCCAGCGCACGCTCGCGGGCCACGCGGCCGTCGGCCATCTCGACGAGGCGGCCGGCGCAGCGGGTTGCCAGATGCGGGTCGTGGGTGACGATCAGCAGGGTCTGACCTATCTGGTTGAGGTCGATCAGCAGGTCCATCACCTGCTCGCCGGAGCGGCTGTCGAGGGCGCCGGTCGGCTCGTCGGCCAGGAGCAGCGCCGGACGGTTCATCAGCGCGCGGGCCACGCCCACGCGTTGGCGCTCGCCGCCGCTGAGCGTCGCCGGGTAGTTGTTGCGCCGGTCGGCGACTCCGAGCTCGTCGAGGAGTTCCAGGGCGCGGCGGCGGGCCTGGCGGGCGGAGGTACCGGTGAGCTGGGCGGCCAGCGCGACGTTGTCGAGCGCCGGCAGGTCGTCGATGAGGTTGAAGAACTGGAAGATCATGCCGACGTCGCGGCGGCGGTAGAGGGCGAGGCCGGTCTCCGTCAGGCCGCCGAGGTCCTGGCCGTGCACGGTGATCGCCCCGGCGGTCGGCCGGTCCAGGCCGGCCACCATGTTGAGCAGGGTGGACTTCCCGCAGCCGGAGGGGCCCATCACGGCGACGGCTTCGCCCCGGCGGATCTCCAGGGACAGGGCGTCGAGCGCCAGGGTGTCGCCGTACTCCTTCGATACGCGGTCCAGGCGGACGACGACTTGGCCGGTGGTGTCGTGATGAGGTGTCATGGCACGAACCTAGAAGGCAGGTCGGACGTGCCGCGTCACCCCCCGGATGTAAAGGGGAGGCCGCGTCATCCTGGGGATGTACGCGAGGGCAGGACCCGGAGAGTGATGTGGACTACGCGGGATGCCTGAGAGGGTCGGGTGGGAGAATCTTGGAAGCGTGAGGGCCGTGAGGGCCGTGAGGACCACGGGCGGGGGAGGGGAGTTGCTGTGACGACGGGATGGGTGGTCGCTGCCGTGGTGGCCACGGTGGGTGTGGTGTCGGCCGGGTTCGGGCTGACCGTGGCGCTCCTGCGGGCCCGCGCGGCGCACCGGGCGGCGATCGAGGAGCGCGGCTGGCTGCTGGAGCGGGAGCGGGAGACCGCGGCCCGGACGGCCGTGGACGCGGAGCGGGCCCGGATAGCGGCGGAGCTCCACGACATAGTCAGCCACAACGTGAGCCTGATGATCGTCCAAGCCGGGGCCGCCCGCGAGGTGTTGGCAACGATGCCGGTGGAGGCGGCGGCCGCGATGGCCGCAGTGGAGAAGGCCGGGCGTACGACCATGACCGAACTGCGGCACCTGCTGGGCCTGCTCGCGCCCGCGCAGGACGGCCGTGACGAACCGTACGGGGGGAGCGCCGCCGAAAGACGGGACCCGGCGGCGGAGCTGGCGCCGCAGCCGAGCCTGAGCCGGCTCAGTCCGCTCATCGACCGGATAGCCTTCGCAGGGCTGCCGGTCGAGGTACGGATATCCGGCGAACCGCGGCCGCTGCCGGCCGGGATCGATGTCACCGCCTACCGAATCATCCAGGAGGCGCTGACCAACGCACTCAAACACGGGGACGGGGTGAAGGCCGAGGTGACGGTGAGATACGCGGACCAGGCACTGAGGGTCGAGGTGCTCAACAGCGGACCGAGCGTGCTGTCCGGAGACCGGATACCGGCGGAGACGGGGAGGCGCGCCCCGGCGGCGTCTACCGCGTCCACTGCCGCCACCGCGTCCACTGCCACCGCGTCCACTGCCACCGCGTCCGCCGCCTCCGCCGCGTCGCGCCCGAAGGCGGACGGCGCCGGGCACGGGCTGGTCGGGCTGCGTGAGCGGGTCGCCGTGTACGGAGGGGACTTCGACGCACGCCGTCGCCTCGGCGGCGGCTACCGTGTCCGCGCCCGCCTCCCGCTGGAGCGGCCGTGACCACGCAGGCCCCGGCCGCCGAGCCGGACCGGATGGCCTCCTCGCCCCGGGTGGTCATCGCCGACGACCAGGAACTCGTCCGCACCGGATTCCGCATGATCCTCACCGCCCGGGGGATCGACGTGGTGGGGGTCGCCGCCGACGGGGTGGAGGCCGTCTCGGAAGTGCGCCGTCTGCGTCCCGACGTCGTCCTCCTCGACATACGCATGCCCCGCCTGGACGGACTGGAGGCCGCCCGGCAGATCCTCGCCGAAGCCCCGGGATGCCGGGTGATCATGCTGACCACCTTCGACCTCGACCAGTACGTCTACGCCGCCCTCGCAGCCGGAGCCAGCGGGTTCCTGCTCAAGGACGTCACCCCCGAGTACCTCGCCAACGCCGTACGGCTGGTCGACACCGGCGATGCGCTGCTCTCCCCGTCGATCACCCGTCGGCTGGTGGAGCGCTGCGCCTCGGCATCGGCCGCACGCGGTGGCGGTACCGCGGCGCCCCACCCCGACTTGGACGCCCTCACCCCGCGCGAGCGGGAGGTGCTCACCCTCATGGGCCACGGCCTCTCCAACACCGAACTGGCCCAGGAGTTCACGCTCAGCGAGGCCACCGTGAAGACCCATGTGGCCCGGATCTTCGCCAAGCTGAGCCTGCGCGACCGCGCCCAGGCGGTCGTCCTGGCCTACGAGACGGGCCTGGTCACCCCGGGGACGGGGTAAGGGAGTTCCCGCTCGGGTTCCCCCGGCCGACCTGGTGTCACGGCAACTCGCGCGTGAGCCATACGTGCTCACCACGGTCGTCCGTGGCAACGCGATGCCGCTCGAATCCGATCTTCTCGAGGACACGGAGCGACGGTGTGTTCCATGGGCCGACGGTCGACCAGAGCCGCTTCCGCCCCGTCGCGGTGGCGGCATCGACCACCGCCGCGGCCGCCTCGGTGGCGTAGCCGTGCCCGTGCACGCTCTGGAAGAGCTCGTACGCGATCTCCGGCTCTTCCAGGGTGGAGCGGCCGATGATCAGCCCGCAGTAGCCGATGAAATCGCCCTCGTCACGGCGCTGGACGGGCAGGAGGGCGATCCCCGTCGTCGCCGTCGCGGCGAGCAGCTCCGCGATGGACGTCCGGATGTCCTCAACCTTGTGGGTTCCCTTGCCGCGTTCGGCGAGGAGGTCGCAGAACGCGGCGGCGTCCGACTCGGCCCACGGCCGCAGTATCAGCCGCTCGGTCTCGAGGTGGAACGACATCGTCTCGTACGTAGTCATGCTCCTCACTCTGCCCCACGGGCCCCCGCGCGTGCGGCCGGAGTGCAGGGCCTGTCCTGCGGATCAGGCCTGGGGCGGGCCGGAGTTCGACAGGAGGTGCAGGCGCAGGGCGAGTTGGAGCTCCAGGGCGCGGGCGGGGGAGTTCCAGTCCTCGCCCAGGAGCCGGCGGATCCGGTCGAGGCGCTGCACGACGGTGTTCACGTGGATGTGCAGTGCCTCCTTGGCCTTGGAGAGGCTCGCCCCGTGGACGTAGTAGGCCTGGAGGGTGCGGACCAGCTCGGTGCCGCGCTGGGCGTCGTAGTCGATGACGGGGCCGAGCACCTGGTCGACGTACCCGCCGACGTCACCGTGGTCCCCGAGCAGCAGGCCGACGAAGCCCAGGTCCGGCAGGGCGGCCCCGTGGCCGGTGTGGCCCAGTGCGTGCAGGGCCCGCAGGCAGCGCACGGCCTCGGCGTACACGCCCGGCAGCCCGCCCGGGTCGCCGGCCGGTCCGGCGGAGCCCACGGTGACGGGCGCGCCCACCGCCTGCCCCAGCTCCGCCGCCAGGGAGCGTGCGAGGTGCCCGGGCCGCTCGGCCGGGGCGAGCAGCACGACGTGGCCCTCGTGCAGCCCGGCCAGGCCGTCGAGGGCGCGGGCGCGGCGTGCCGCCTCCGTCGACAGCCGGGGCCGCAGCGCCGCGTCGCAGTGGAGCACCAGGAGGGAGTGGGGGCGTGCGAGGTCGACGCCGAGTTTGCGGGCGCGGATCCTCCGGCTGTCGGTGTCGGGGGTGTGCCCGGGGCTCCGCGGGGTCAGCAGTTCGCTGAGGAGCTCGCCGCGCACCCGGTCTTCGGCGTGGGCCACCGAGCGGCGCAGCAGCAGGAGGAGCGCGGTGACCAGGCCGGTGCGCTCGAACAGCCGCCGGTCGCTGTCCGACAGGTCCGCCCGGCCCGTCAGGGCGATGCTGCCCAGGAGTTCGGGGCCGGCCAGGACGGCGCAGACCCACACCCCGTCGACCGGTACGGCCCGGCCCCCGGAACGGGAGGCCGCCACCCCCTGGGCGGGCGCGCCGATCGGCTCGGTGGCGACCCGGGCCAGCTCGGCGCCGTCGGCGTCGTGCACCACCAGCCCGCCCCGCAGCAGCGCGGCCACCTCCCGGGCCACATCGGTGACGTCCCCGCCGCGCAGGACCAGATCGGTGAGCCGGTCGTGGGTCTCGGTGGCCAGCCGCGCGGCCTCGCTGTGGGCCCGGGCCGTCTCGGTGGCGGCGTTCAGCTCGACCAGCGCCGTACGGGTCTCCTCCAGCAGCCGCGCCCCGTCGATGGCGACGGCGGCGTGGTCGGCCAGCGAGGAGAGCAGCGCGACCGCGTCGGGGGCGAACTCGCGCACCGACCGGTCGGCGGCGTAGAGCACCCCGATGACCCGCGAGGCGACGCGCAGCGGCACACCGAGGATCCCCCGCAGCCCCTCCTCGCGCACCCCGGCGTCGATGGTGCTGGTGTGCCGGAAGCGGTCGTCGGCGCGGTAGTCGGAGCTGGCGTACGGCCGGGCCGTCTGCGCGACGAGACCGCCGAGCCCCTCGCCCATGCCGAGGCGCAACTGCTGGAAGGCGGCGGAGACGGAGCCGTCGGTGACCCGCATGAAGGTATCGCCCACCACGGGGTCGTTGAGCGTGAGGTAGGCGCAGTCCGTGCCGAGCAACGTCCGGGCCCGCCGCACGATGGCCCGTAGCACCGCGTCGAGATCGCGCAGCGCCGCGAGGTCGCCGGCCGTGTCGAACAGGGCGGTGAGCTCCGCCTCCCGCCTGCGGTGCTGGTCGAGCGTGCGCCGGATGTCGAGGGCGACCCGGGTCGCCTCGTCCACGAGGTCCTGATCGACGGCGCCGGCACCGGCGGTACGGGCCTGCGCGCCGGGCCGCGCGAAGTGCTCGACGGGCGCGCCCTGGGCGAGCAGGTCCAGGAGCTGCCGCAATGCGGCCGCGGGCGCGGAGGGATCGTTCACGGGGGCCATGCTGGCAGCCCTTCGCTACGGGGTGGCGAGCGGGTCCGCCCGCCGGACCGGAGGCACGGTCACGGCGGGCGGCCCGTCGGTCGGGCGGGCTCGGGTAGGCGGGCTCAGGTGGGATCGGAGACCGCGCCGGCGCCGGCGTACCCGCTCCCCGCGGTCACCCCTGCCGGCGCCGCTGCTCCCGCCTCTGCGCCCGCTTTCGGGACGGACAGGTCGCGGCCCCGGGTCTCGCGGGCGAAGAGGACGGTGAGGGTGGTGACGAGGGCGGCCGCGGACAGGTAGACGGAGACCGGCACGGAGGAGCCGTAGTCCTTCAGGAGCTCGACGGCGATGATCGGGGCCAGGGCCCCCGCGATGATCGAGGCGAGCTGGGAGCCCATCGAGGCGCCGGAGTAGCGGACCCGGGTGTCGAACATCTCCGAGATGAAGGCGGCCTGCGGCCCGTACATGGCCCCGTGCAGTAGCAATCCGGCGGTGACGGCGAGGGTGATGACCGCGAAGGACTTCGAGTCCACCAGCGCGAAGAACGCGAACGCCCACAGCGCCATGCCGACCGAACCGATCAGCGTCACCGGCCGGCGCCCGATCCGGTCCGACAGTGCGCCCCAGGCCGGGATGGTCAGGAAGTGGACGGCCGAGCCGATCAGGAGCGCATTGAGCGCGGTGGTCTTGGGGAGCCCGAGGTGGGTGGTGACGTAGACGAGGAGGAAGGAGGTCAGGACGTAGTACGAGATGTTCTCGCCGAAGCGCGTGCCGATGGCGGTCAGCACTTGCCGCCAGTCCTTGCGGAACACCTGCACCACGGGCGCCTTCTCCTCCTCGGCCCGTCCCGCGGCCGCTGCCTGCGCCGCCAGGAAGACGGGCGACTCGGACACCGAGAGGCGGATCCACAGGCCGACCACCACGAGGACCCCGGAGAGCAGGAAGGGGATCCGCCACCCCCAGGCGAGGAACGCGGCATCGGACTGCACGGCGGCGAGCAGCGCGAGCACCCCGGTGGCGAGCAGATTCCCCCCGGGAGCCCCGGACTGCGGCCAGGAGGCCCAGAACCCGCGGTGTTCGGCCCCGCCGTGCTCGGACACGATCAGTACGGCCCCGCCCCATTCGCCGCCCAGCGCGAACCCCTGCACCAGGCGCAGCGCGGTCAGCAGGATCGGCGCTCCGACCCCGATGCTCGCGTGGGTGGGCAGCAGCCCCATCGCGAAGGTCGCCCCGCCCATCATCAGCAGGCTCAGCACCAGCAGCTTCTTGCGCCCGACCTTGTCTCCGAAATGCCCGAAGACCACCCCGCCCAGGGGCCGGGCGAGGAAGCCGATGGCGTAGGTGAGGAAGGCGATGAGGGTGCCCGTGAGCGGATCCGCGGTGGGGAAGAACAGCTTGTTGAAGACCAGGGCGGCGGCGGTCCCGTAGAGGAAGAAGTCGTACCACTCGATGGTGGTCCCGATGAGGCTGGCGGCAACGATGCGCCGGATTCCGGATGGAGCCTGCGGGACGGTTCCGGGGGAGACCATGTGCACCACTTCCAGGGTGTCTGCGGGGACGTCGGGTGTGGCCACAACGTAGAAGTCCCCAGGTCAATCGCATATGTGGCCTGCCATCACAATCGGGCCACGACTGGTGTGCCCGCGCACCACATGACGCGAACACCAACCCAGCAACCCCTCCGGAGCGGGGTCGTGACACCCTGTCGGAATTGCAGAGTCAAGCCTGTTTTGGGGACGCGCTACTGGCTCCCGTGCTGGTTTGGTGCTGACCTGAAACCCCGCGTCAGCACCCCTCGCAACCCACCCCGTGCTGGCTCGGTGCTGGTTACGCTGCGTTGAGCGCGACCTGTTTGGGGTCGAGGGGGCAAAGCGGAAGCGCAGAGAATCAGGCAGTCCGACACCCTGATGGTGCTGCACATGGCAGGAGGCGGCAGTTGGGCCACGGTCGTCTCCCATCCTCGCGACTCGTGGGTTCCGATACCGTCCTGCGAAAAAGGTGGCTCCACCCGCAGTCCCATGCCTCGAAGAGCAACGAGGCGTTCGCGACCGGCGGCTCCACGGGCGACACGGCCAAGGCCGCCGCGTGCACGATCAAGACGGTCGAGGCCAACACCGGGCTCCGCATCGACAACTTCATGATCGTCGACTTCCGTGGCTTCACTGGCATGGTCAACGCGCTCGACGGTGTCGAGATCTGTCCGAAGGAACCCGTCCGGGACAAGAAGGCCGGCCTCGACCTGCCCGCGGGATGTCAGACGGTCAAGAACGAGCACGCGCTGGCGTACGTCCGTGCCCGCTATAGCGTCGGTGACGGTTCCGACATCGGCCGGATCGGGCGCCAGCAGGAATTCATGGAGTCCCTTGCCCGGCGCGCCAAGGACAAGCTCTACAGCCCGACCGCGCTCTACGGGTTCCTCGACGCCGCGACGAAGTCCCTGACCACCGGCAAGGAGCTGGCCGACCTCAAAGCCCTCACCGATCTCGCCACCCAGCTGAAAGGGATACCCGCGGAGCGCATCGCGTTCGTGACCGTGCCGAACTACCCGCGCGAGCGGGACCTGCCCAGCGACAAGGCGAACGTGACCTGGAAGCAGCCGGCCGCCCGTCAGCTGTTCACCGCCCTTACGGAAGACCGCGAGGTCACCAAGGCGGACCTGGCGAAGTCCAGCGCCGACCTGCCCGTGGCGGCCGGCCGCGTCCAGGTGAAAGTCCTCAACGCCACGGGAGTCTCCGGACGAGCCCAAGGTCGCCGGGCAGCTGCGCGGACTCGGCTTCCAGGTCGTGGCCACCGGCAACGCCCCGGCGGCCACGAAGAGCTCCCTCACCTACCCGGCCGGGATGGAGTCGCAGGCGAAGGCCCTCGCGGGACGCCTGCCGGGGCTCACAGCCGAGCAATCAGGCGCCGGATCCGCTTCGGTGCTCGTTCTCACAGTCGGCCCGGAGCTGCCGCCGCCGTCCTGATGCATCGGACCGCTCGTTCTCCCGGACCGGTTGAGGCGGGTCATCACCCGGTCCCGTCGAGAGGGCTACTCGGGGTCAATTTTCACCCGATCTGACGTTTCGCGTGATTCGTCTTGCCTGGGGGCCAGCGCGCACGCGAGCGGGGTGCTTCCCGCTGTTCCCATGGGCTCTGCCGCTCTGGGCGCTGCCAGGACGGTCGGGTGGAGCGCCGCCTGACGGGAACTTTATGTGCTGGTTTGATTACTGTTTGTGTTCATGGTGATCAGGGCGGTACGCAGGGGCAGCCGACGCCCTGGGTCGTGGAGCGGGGCGGTGTTGACGCTCGCCCTGGCTGCCCTCCTGCATCTGCTGCTCTGCGCTCATGGGCCGATGTCCCCGGACTCGGCTCGCGTAGACACCCTGTCGGCGGAGGCTGCGGCCTCGCCGGGCTGCGGATCGGCCTTCGTGCGCTCCGAGCGGGTCGGCGCAGCACAGATGGGCCCGACTGACGGCGACGCCAGCGGATGTGTGGACGCGGATGAACCCACTCTGCGGGCCCCTCGCGACGTTGCGGCGCCGGCGACCGCGGTCGCCGGCTCTCCGACGACCCCCGAGTCGGTGCCAGCCGCGACGCTGCTCGGGTTCGAGGGCGGCCATCCGCCGGGGGCGATCGGTGGCCCGGGTGTTGTGAGGGGAGACCGGGCGCTGCTCGGGGTATGGCGGACCTGACCGGAGGCTGAGCCGCGCCTGACGCGGTGGGCGTACTCGCCTGCTGCCGCGGCTCTCCCGATCAGCCCCCGGACACCCCAGCACGGCCGCTCGCGCGCCTTCGCACGCGCCCCGGCCGAGGGAGAAGCGCGTCATGAACTCCTCTGCTCCGTTCACCCTTTCCGCCTCGCCCGCCCAACTCCTGGCCGAGACCAAGCGCCCCACGCTCACCCCTGCCGGCCTGGTCGGCAACACGCCCACCCTGTGGGTGGGTGAGCCGTTCACCGCCGCCGGGCGGGGATTCTGGGCCAAACTCGAAGGCTGCAATCCCGGCGGGATCAAGGACCGTACCGCCCTGTACATGGTTCAGGCCGCCCGCGAACGCGGTGAACTCCGCCCCGGCGCGCGGATCGTCGAGTCCAGCTCGGGAACACTCGGCCTGGGTCTGGCTCTGGCCGGAGTGACCTTCGGCCACCCCGTCACCGTCGTCACCGACCCTGGCATGGAGCCACTGATGACCGGCCTGCTCACCGCCTACGGCGCCGACGTCGAGCTGGTCGACGCTCCGCATCCGGTCGGTGGCTGGCAGCAGGCGCGTCGGGAGCGGGTGGAAGAACTCCTCGCCGCCGATCCGGGCTCCTGGTGCCCAGACCAGTACAACAACCCCGACAACGTGACCGCATATCGGCCGCTGGCCCACGAACTCGTCGCCCAGCTCGGCCGGATCGACGCCCTCGTCGTGAGCGTGGGCACCGGCGGACACTCCGCAGGCATCGCCTCCGGCCTGCGCGATTTCTTCCCCGACCTGCGGGTGGTGGGCGTGGACACCACCGGCTCCACGATCTTCGGCCAGCCCGCCGCACCCCGCCTGATGCGCGGACTGGGCAGTAGCATTTACCCCGGCAATGTCGCCTACGACCTGTTCGACGAGGTCCACTGGGTCTCCGCCGCCGAAGCGGTCTGGTCGGCCCGCGCACTCGCGCGCAACCGCTACGCGAGCGGCGGCTGGAGCGTCGGCGCGGTCGGCCTCACAGCCCGATGGCTGGCCAGGACCATGCCCGCCGAGTCGAGGATCGTCGCCGTCTTCCCCGACGGACCCCAGCGCTACGTCGGCACCGTCTTCGACGACGCGTACTGCGTCGCGCACGACCTCCTGGACCACCGGCCCGCCGACGACCCCGACGAAGTCACCTACCAGGGCGAGAAGACGATCACCTGCTGGACCCGGTGCACCACCGTCCTCGATCCCCTCGGCGCCATCCACCGCGGCGAGTCGGCCGGAGCGTCCCGATGAAGGCGCTGTGGCGACAGACCGCCTCCTTCCCACCCGCGGTACGCCTTCTGATGGCCAACCAGTTCGCCATCAACCTCGCCTTCTACATGCTCATGCCCTACCTGGCCGCCCACCTCGCAGGCGGCCTCGGCCTGGCCGCCTGGGCCGTCGGCCTGGTGCTCGGCGTACGCAACCTCTCCCAGCAGGGCATGTTCCTCATCGGCGGCACCCTCGCCGACCGCTACGGCTACAAGGCCCCGATCATGGCCGGATGCCTGCTCCGCACCCTCGGGTTCGGACTGCTCGGCTGGGTCGACACCCTGCCGGCCCTCATCGTCGCCTCCGCCGCCACCGGATTCGCCGGCGCCCTCTTCAACCCGGCCGTACGGGCCTACCTCGCCGCCGGGGCCGGGGACCGGCGCGTGGACGCCTTCGCCACCTTCAACGTCTACTACCAGGCCGGCATGCTCCTCGGCCCGCTCGTCGGACTCGCCCTCCTGGCAGCGGACTTCCGGGTCGTCTGCGGGGCGGCGGCCCTCATCTTCGCCGCGCTGACCCTGCTGCAATGGCACGCCCTGCCCGACCGCGAAGGCAGCAGCTCGGCGGGAGGCTCCCCTGAGGGAGTGCTGGCTCAGTGGCGGACCGTCGTGGCCAACCGACCGTTCCTGCTCTTCTCGATCGCGATGATCGGGTCCTACGTCCTGACCTTCCAGGTGTACCTCGCCCTGCCCCTGGCCGCAGGGGACGCCCTCGGTGATGTGGCGGGAACCCGGGCCACCAGCGGCCTGTTCGTCGTATCGGCGGCTGTCGCCGTGGCCGGGCAGCTCCGGCTGACGGGCTGGGCGAAACGCCGCTGGACTGCGGGCCAGGCCCTGGCGCGAGGGCTGGCCGCCATGGGCCTGGCCTTCCTCCCGCTGGTGTTCACCCCCTCCGGAGCTCCGTACCTGTCGCTGGTCTCCCTGACGGCGGCAGTGGTGCTCCTCGCCGTGGGCGGCGCCATCGTCTTCCCGTTCGAGATGGACACCGTCGTGGCCCTGTCCGGCGACCGCCTGGTCGCCACCCACTACGGGCTCTACAACACCGTCTCCGGCCTCGGCATCACCCTCGGCAACTTGGTCACCGGCGCGCTGTGGGACTTCGCCGTCCGCCAGCAGGCCCTGTGGATCACCTGGCTCGCCCTCACCACGATGGGGTTGGTCTGCGCGGCCGCCGTCGGCGTCCTGGCCAGGAGCGGACGCCTGACCGCCCCGGGAGGTGTGCTCGCCCCGGCCTGAGTTACGGGAAACCGAACGGCCCTGCCACCCCCAGATGGGGGTGGCAGGGCCGCCGTAGGCAGGCGCGGTGTGAGAGGTCAGCCAAGTACGGGTGCCTCCCGCTGCGCTGTCGCATCCGCGTCGACGGCATCGACCCGTGTGGCGAGCCGCTGGGCGAGGACTCCGAAGACGATCGCGAACACGCCCCACAGGACGACCTGGACGGCCAGCGAGGCGACCCGGAACTCCCACAGCAGTGCTGCGGGGAAACCGGGCTTGACCGCGTCGTCGTTCGCCGGCAGTTCCCGCGCTGGTTCGGCGCCGACCGAAACCCCACGTCAGCACCCCTCGCCACCCACCTCGCCGCTTCCGATTCCGCCCGCCGGCCTGCCGCCGGCCCGATAAGGGCTGGCGGCAGGCCGCATTTCGGCCAGAATCACGCAATCAGCGGACATCCCATCAAGCCGAAGAGACGCTGCATGTGGGAAGGCCAGTCCCGCTTTCCGAAGGGGAACAAGGCAACAGCCGGACTTTCCAGCTGTGTTCGAGAATCGAAGGAGGGCAACATCCTCATGCAACGGTTCACACGACTCTGTGCCGCATTCGGACTCGCTGTGGTCGCAGGAGCGGCATCTGTGCCCACTGCCCAGGCGTCTACGACGACCATCGAAAGGGACGTGTCGATCACTGCGTACCAGAACTGCCCGGTTGGCTGGTTCTGTGTCTGGGAGGACCCGGGCGGATGGGGCAGGATGGCGCGCTTCCAGACGGGTTCCGATGACCTCAGCGACTTCAACTTGAACGACCAGATCTCCTCGGTGTGGAACAGGACGGGCAGGACGTTCTGCACCTGGCTGAACATCAACCGCGACGGTGCCACGTGGCCTGTGGGGAACTGGCAGGGCCATACCTCCCAGTACAACAGGAACGACAACATCAGCTCCCTGCGAGTGGGGGCATGCTGATCACCCCGCCCGGGCTGTAAAGGGTGCCGCAAAGTCAGTTGTGGCGCGATCGAAGCGACACGAGGGCTCAATGAGTCGTCGGTGTCCGCTGCGAAGTGGGTGCCGTCGCTGACGTCCCCGGCCGTCGCGGGCGAGGTGGATTTTGGGGGCTCGGTCCGCTGCGGGACGGGGGCGGGTGTCAGCGTCGCAGAGCTGAACGGAGCGTGAGTCCGTGGTGGCGCCGCAGCCGGTGCAGCTCCCAGCAGGACAGGGTCGTCACCGTGAGGGGGGCGCCGAGGATGAAGACCACCCGGGCGCCCGCCGGGACCTGTTCGTAGGCCCCGGTGATCAGGTCCAGGAGCGCCGTCTCCCACACCAGGACACCGGCGAGGATCGGAGGCAGCACTTCGTGGATGTCGGCGGTGCGGAAGACGTGCACCAGCGACAGTCCGATGCCGTAGAGGGCGAAACCGACCGACCAGAGGGCCAGTGCGACGATGACGATCTTCCCGGGCAGCCCCACGGCGTCGCGCAGTCCTGCCAACTCCGGGGCCATGGCGAGGGCGGAGGTGCCCATGGACGCCATGATGGCCAATACCGAGCCGAGCGGGCGCAGGGCCCGACGCAGGTACACCCGGCGCAGTCCGTCGCGTGCGGCTGCCACGAAGGCGCCGACCACCACGGGGAAGGTGCAGACGAGCACCAGGACGCTGGACCAGCTCTGGTTGAGGCGTTCGCTCGCCACGCCCTCGACATCGGCGGCGCTCGCGACGGCGTTGTAGGTGATCATCAGGCCCACCCAGGCGACGAGTCCCAGCCCGGTCCGCCACAACTGGAGCTTGCGCACCTCCCGGTCGTCGACGATCCCGGGGCGCGAGGGACGGAAGGTCCGCTGGGCGGCGTACAGGGGGTTGTAGAGGCCGCGCAGGATCATCCGAGCTCGCGAAGGCTCCGCGGGCGGAGGCGGGGCCGGCGGGTAGGGGGCTGCGTACGGGTATCCCGGCGGCGGGCCGGGCTGGGCGTACGGGTATCCCTGCGGGGGGACCGGTGGAGCGTAGGGGTGTCCCGGCGGCGGGCTCACGGCGCCGCCGGCCGGGTCACCGTACCCGCCGCCGCCACCGCCACCGCCATAGCCATAGCCACCGCCCCCGTACCCACCACTGCCGTAACCGCTCATGCCACGCACCCCCGATGTCCTGCCCGGTCGAACGCTGGCATCCTAGGTCCTGCCCCTGCGTGTGCCTGGACGAGCAGGTGGTCGATGGGGAGGTGGCGGCGGCCGCGGTGGTCGATGCGGTGAGCCCGCATGCTCGGGACCATCCCGGCCGGCACGGACAACGGCGGTTCCTGTCAGACCCGGACGGTACGCGCCCCGTCTCGCTGCGGAGGGGCAACGCCCGAGTACCGGGGCGTCGATGCGTACGGTCCCGTGCCGCTGAAGGCACTGGCTCTGGCCGGGGTGGTGATCGCCGTGGGGGGCGCGCTGCTGCCGGCAGGATGGCGTGCAGGAAGGGCGGCGGCAGCAGCCTGGGAGTCCGTGCCACTGGGCGACGTCCAGCTCTTTTCGTCCGGTTCGCACACGCGCTGACATCACGGAACGGCACTGGGAGCATACGCAGCCGGGGCTCGGCGATGTCGGGGCGAGCAGGGTGAGGGGCCCACTTCGGCTCCCGTGCTGGTTCGGCGCTGACTACGCAGTCGTGGCTGTTGCGGTACGCCGAGGAGAGGTCGACATGGGAGCATCCGCACTGGCAGCAGGGGGCGATGCCCTGTTGCCAGTGCGGCCCTGTCACACGGCCCGGGCCCGAGGGTGCCCGTGCCCTCTGAGGCTACTCAGAACCCCACCCCCCCTTTTCTTGCGAGCGGGGCTTCGACGTGTCCAGCGCGCGTTCTGATCTGGCCGTGGTCCGTGGTCGGCAGGGGCACAGCGCGGAAGGGCTGTGACCTTCACGTGCCGGCGGTTCGCCGGGCCTACGGGGTCATCCGATTCTGACGCGGTAGCCAGGGTTGCCGGTGCCGGAGGCGATCGTGCCCTGGTTTGACCAGTTAGTTGCGCCTGCTTCGTTGGTCTCGTTGAAGTAGGCGGTCAACGCCCCGTTGTCGGCGAGGATGAGGTAGTCGGCCCGGGCGTCACCCCCGACGTCAGCGAACCGGACCTGGGTTCCGGTCCAGGATGCGGAGCCGGTAGCGATGGTGCTCACATTGCCCCAGCCGCCGTGGCCGTCACCACCCTGGTTGATGAACGAGCGGACGGCGCCGTTGTCCTCGACGATCAGGTAGTCGGCCCGGGCGTCGCCACCGACGTCGGCGAAACGCACGTCCTCGGCCGTCCACTGAGCGGAGCCCGAGGCGATGGCGCCGTAGTCATCCCACTTGACGGTTCCGTCAGCCCGGGTGGTGTTGATAAACGCGCGGACCCCTCCGTTGGGGGAGAGGATGAGGTAGTCGGCCCGGGCGTCACCCCCGACATCGGCGAAACGGATTTGGGATGCGTTCCAGGAGGCCGAGCCGGAGGCGATGGTGCCGGCGTCCTGCCAGCCGCCGTGGCCGTCACCGCCCTGGTTGACGAGCGCGCGGACCGCTCCGTTGGGGGAGAGGACGAGGTAGTCGGCCCGGGCGTCACCCCCGACATCGGCGAATCGCACCTGTGCACCGGTCCATGACGCTGAGCCGGAGGCGATGGTGCCGTAGTCGGACCACTTCACCTTGCCGTCCGCGCCGGTGGAGTTCACCCACGCGCGAACCGCTCCGTTGTCCTGGACGACGAGGTAGTCCGAGCGCCCGTCACCGTTGACATCGACGCGGTAGTCACCGGCCGCCGCACCCTGGCCGACCCCGGGGGGCGCGGGCTTGACCGTGACCTCCGGGACGATCCACTTCTTCTGTGAAGCGGTGGCGACGCCGCCCTGGAAGGCCCGGGCCATCTTGGCGTAGCCGTTGTTGTTCGGATGGAGGTTGTCGTCCAGGTCTGCCACCGACAGCTCGCCCATGCTGACCTGGGTGATGCGGTAGCCGCGTGCGGCGCGGTCGGTGACGATCCCGGGGATGGTCCGGTTGTAGGCGTTGACCCGGGCCTGTACGGCAGGGTCGGCGGCCGGGACCAGCGAGGCGACCACGACCACCGTGTCCGGGGACGAGTCGTGGATCTGATCGATGAGCCGGCCGAGCCGCTGCGGTGCGGTAGCCACCTCGTAGTTGCGGTTCATGTCGTTGGTGCCCAGATGCAGCACCACCACGTTGGGTCTGGCATCGGCCATCCAGCGATCGATGTTCGCGCTGATCTGGTCGATGCGCCACCCGGAGTGGCCCTCGTGCCGGGACCCCTCCGCATCCTGCATGGAACCCACGAACTTCACGTCAGCCGCGTCCTGGGCGAGCATCTGTGTGAGCGCGGGCCGGTAGCCGGTCCGAGTACTGCTCCCCACTCCCAAGGTGATGGAGTCACCCAGAGGCATCACCGCGAGACTTATGTGTCCGCTCATCTTGCGACCGGTGATGAAGCTGATGACACCGACGACCGCCGCGCCCGCAGCCAGCACGAGCTCCCCGCCCGAAAGGATGACGATGGCGCCCAGGGCAAGACCTACGAGATGCCCGTGAACGTACTCCCATGACTGGTGCGGGTTGCCGGGCTGGCAGGGCTCCATGGTGGGTTTCAACTGACCCGAAGCCGAGGTCGTGAGGCATTCTTTGGTGCTCTCGTTGACCACGTGACGCCCACCGGAAACACCTGACGGCTGATGACTCCACAACTCCTCGCCATGGTAATCGTTGTTGCCGTGGTTCGAATGCCCTCCCGATACATGGTCGGCGCCTGCCGTCAGGCTCTGATTCGCATTTCCGTCCATGATGTATACGGGATTGGAACCCTGGTCGCCGGCGGGAAAGCCGGCAGTATCCCAGTGTCGGAGATCAATGGGATCCATGGCCCATTGAAATTCATCAGGGATTTCGGATGTGAAGGCGCCGGTGGTGAGCTGCCCGTTGGCGGGGTCCGTCGACCGGGCAACAAATCCCGGGCCCATATTGCTGGCCATGCTCTGGAGGCTTGAAGTTGTCGTGCTGTACAGCCACAGCTGGTTCAGGGCGTCCCTGTCGCGGCATTCCGCTTGCTGGAGAACGTTGAGTGACACGTCGAGGGTGAGGCACTTTTCGGTTTGTGTGTTGATCAATTTGTGAGCGACGTTGCTTCCGTCGGAGACGAAGTCCTCAGCCCTCCAGACCTGGCTCAGTTCGCGCTTCCATGCTTCTCGCGCCGCCGCGGTGCCGTCCACCGTGGTGCCGTTGGGGATGGAGATGGCCGAGTTCTTGGGTCCGGTGGGATTGGTGAAGCGGTAGGTCCAGCCCTGGTTCGCCCCCCTGGCTGCCATCGGGCTGAACAACACAGGGAGGTGGTCGCTTGCGCTGTTGCGGATTGAACTCCAAGGAGCCGCAGTCGATGCGTTGAAGAAGTTCGCGGCCAGCGACGTCACCATGTAATCAAGCGTGTTACCCCGCAGCTGTGAACCCTGAGCGGGGCTCACCACAGTTGAATTCGCCGGTCGGTTGGGGTCGTTGCGCATCAGCGACGGATCGCGGTTGTAGTCTCCCATAACCGCCCAGTTCCACGGGTCCCCTCCCGAGGGTGGGGGATTCGCGGCCCCATAGGCTGCCGTCGCGTCGCGTACCGCAGTGACGAGTCCCACCCCGTCGTTGCCGTTCCCGGAGAAACCATGGATCGATGCGTACACCATCCGGATGTCATTGTGCGCAATGAGCAGTGCCGGACGAGAGTCCAGAATGGTCGGATGTCGAACCAGTTCCACGTGATCTGCCCGTTGGGTGGTAATGATTCCCAAGGGCTGGGTTGCATTTCTCGCCAGATAAATGTACCGGACGTCGGTCGCGTCTCTGTCAATCCTCCACTCGTACTCCCAGATGTCCGGACCTATCTGCCGTAGGAGGGTGCTCCCACGCGGCGAATTGGGTGGAACCGGCACGAGCTGACCGTCGCGCGGGACTTCCTGAAGGGCAATGACACCAAAACTTCGGGAAATCTCCGCGACCGCTGACCACATGTCTCCACCGCCAGTGGAGTGCAGCATGTTGAACGTCGCCATGAACCTTTTCCGGTCCGGCGGAGCAGCGGAGGCCGGCGCTGCCGCGGCGATCACGCCGACCAGGCCGATGAGGAGTGCCAGCACGCAGGACACCGCTGTCCCCGCCCGCCAAGGTGGGGCCGCCTGACGGGCTGCTGCTGGCGCAGCCAGCGGCGGAAGTGAACATCTGCGTCTGGAATCCATGGTTGATCACCTTCTGTGGTGCTGTTGGCTGAGGATGGCGGGGGATCAGGACGGGCGCCCTGTGGCCTCCTTGCCCGATCACCCGGTCCTCTGTGCCACGCCCCTGCCCAACGGCACGAAGGCATTGGCGACCGGTGTCGCGCAAGAGCCCCCGAGCAACTCCCCGAACGCGTCACGCCTCCGCTTGACTCCCGGTGTAGACGGTCAGGAGCCTGAGCCATGATCGCAGCTCTTCTTCGGTAGCCGGTCCCTGACCAGCAACCGGTCGCACGGGATGACGAGAAGAATGGTGGTAAGGACCATGCTTGATGGCTGGCGTCAGGTAGGGGAAGGCCAGACCAGTCTGGGCGCCGGAGGATCCTCTGAGTGAGTGAGTGAGTGAGCTTTGCCTCGGTTTCTCGTGCGGGATTCCAGTGAGGTGGCAGACGTTCCGCTGCTTGACTCGTCGGCACCTGCCTGGACATCGCGCTGTTTGACGCGATGTATGAACGCGAAGCGTCCCAGCACGCCGGCGGGGATCACTTACCTAGTGCCGTGTCGGAGAACGGTTGCCCTGCCGCTTTGTCAGGTGGGTCTAGCTCCAGGGTGCATGGCGGCGCGGCAAGGAAGAGGTTTCCTGACACGGCGCTACCGTCATGAGAGTGACAGGAACCAATGCCGACCGGCGATGGTCTGAATCCATGCCGACCGCCTTTGAGCAGTACCTCGTGCCGGTGGTCTTCCGGCCGTTTGCCGAGGACCTGACCGCCCGGGCGGCGGCACTCCATCCTCGGCGAATTCTCGAACTCGCTGCGGGCACTGGTGTGTTGACAGCGGACCTGATCGCAGCGGCACCCTCGGCCGAGGTGACGGCCACCGACCTGAATGAGGCCATGGTCGCTTTCGGGTCGACTCGGGCTCCGGGCGCGGTGTGGCGGCAGGCCGACGCGCAGCAACTGCCGTTCCCGGACGGAGGCTTCGACTTGGTGGTCTGCCAGTTCGGTGTGATGTTCTTCCCCGACCGCATCGAGGCCTTCACTGAGATCCACCGGGTGCTGGCCCCGGGCGGCCGATTCCTGTTCAACACCTGGGGCCCGCTCGGGACGCACGCCTTCGAAGTCGCGCTGCAGGCTGGGCTGGAGCGGGCCTTTCCGGTCGACCCGCCACGGTTCTTCCAGACGGTTCCGCACGGCTATGCCGACCCCGCTGTCGTGGCCGCTGATCTAGCGGCCGCCGGGTTCGCCGTCGAGGACGAGCAAGAGCTGATGCTTCAGGGCCGGGCCGCGTCGACCGCCGACCTTGCCACCGGGTACCTCACCGGGACACCGGTGCGCGCGGCCGTTGAGGAGCGCGGCGACGGACCGACTGTCCGGGCCACCGTCATCGAGGAGATGACGGCACGGCTGGGCCCGGGGCCGGTCACCGCCCCGATAACGGCGTACGTCTTCCGTGCCGCGGCCTGAAAGCAGGACGCGCCTGCGCAGAGGAAGAGTCGACCTCGACGGGGCGCGTCGCACGGACGCCTGGTGCTCATCAGGCAACCTTCGCCCTGATGACGACTTGCGTAGCCGTTCGTCGGCGGCGTGCTTGTTCCGCCAGATGATGTAGCGGCGGATCATGCTGCCCTGCTCTTTGTGGCTGGCGTGGTCGGTGCCGTCGAGGGCGAAGTAGCGGAGTGAGGTGAATTGGGCCTCGATCCGGTTGAGCCAGAGCTGTTGGTCGGGGTGTAGGCGATCTCGACGTTGTTCGCTGCGGCCCAGGACCCGACCCGCTGACATCGCTTCGTCGTCAGGTGCGGTAAGTAGTTGTCGCAGACTATTGCGATGCGCACGCCCGCCAGATGGAGTGAGCGCAGGTAGCGGCGGAACTCCAGGAACTTGGAGCGGTTCTTCGTCTTCTTGATGTGCCCGTAGAGCTGGTCCTTGGCGAGGTCGTAGGCGGCGAACAGGTGCCGGACCCCGTACGGTCGGGTGTAGGTCGCCCGCCGTCGGGGCCGGGGCTCGCGATCGGGGTCCTTGTGTCTTCCGCCGCGTTCGACCCACTGCCGGCCGGGGTGGGGCTGCAGGTTGAGCGGCCCGAACTCGTCTATGCAGAAGATGACTTCGGGCTCGCCATCCTCCGGTATGACCTCGCCGTCGGCGATCGCGTAGAGGTGTTCGACCCGGGCCTTCTTGGCGGCGTAGTCCGGATCACGGGAGGTCTTCCAGGTCTTCACCCGTTGAAACGAGACGCCCTCCTCGCGGAGCAGGACCCGAAGGCCCTCATGGCTGGTGTCGTCGACCACCCCCTCGGCGACCAGGAAGTCCGCCAGCTTGGCCAGACTCCAGGTCGAGAACGGCAGGCCGTGCTCGAACGGCCTGGACTTGGCGATCTTCTTGATCTCCCGGCGCTCCGGCAGCGAGAACGCCTTCGGCCGGCCACCCCCGTACCTAGGGTAAAGCGAGCCGAAGCCGTCCGTGTTGAAGTTGTGGATCACGCCCCGCGCCCGGTCCGCGCTGGTGAGGGCACCTCGGCGATCTTCACCACGGGCATGCGCCGGGCGGACGGGAGGACGATCTGGGCCCGCCGCCAGGTCGCCACCGAACCCGTGCCCCTGCGGATGATCCGCAGCAGCCGCTGCCCCTCATCGTCATCGATCTTCCGGACCTGTACGCGGTCAGCCACGTGATCATTCTGACCGCTCGGAGCCGTCGGCCGCAGCACCCGGGCTCATCGTCACAAGAGGGCGAACATTGCCTGATGCGGCACTGGGCGCCGTCGGCGATGCCGATGCCCGTACCGTCGAGGCGGGTGAGGTCGCGGGCATCGTCGAGGAGGCCGGGCAGCACGGCAGGCAGGTCCTCGTGCGCCCGTACGCGCACCCGCAGGCCCCGGATACCGGGAACGGAGAGCACTCGTGACCGGCGACGAACCCGAAGAGAGCGCGGCGGCGAAGCAGGAGAGGTGGCTGGCGAAGGGTGTCGCTCTGCGTGCCTTCTTCTACATAGCCGGCACGCACCTGTTCGCCGGGTTCGTGTGGCTGCTGTTCTACCTGGGCCAGCACGCACAGAAGTAGGAAGCGGCCGTCTCCCGGTGTCAGAAGCGCCCCGCGCTACGGGAGACGGCCGCCGTTCATGGCCCCGTGCTATCGGGGGCTGTTGGCGCGAAGGTCGGCAAGCAGTTCGGCCTGGCCTTGAAGGACGCCGGAGAGGATGCTGCGAGCAACTCGCAGCAGCTCTACGACCTCGTCGCTGGTGATCCGGTAGTACACGTTCGCGCCTTCGCGGCGGGTGATCACCAGGTTGGCCTTGCGCAGGACCGCGAGCTGTTGGGACAGGCTCGCGGCTTCGACGCCGACCTCGGGCAGCAGCTCGGCGACCGCGTGCTCACGCACACTGAGCAGTTCCAGGACACGGATGCGGACCGGGTGACCCAGCGTTTTGAAGAACTCCGCCTTGAGCTGGTACAGCGGTACGCTTCGGCCGTCACTGCTCGTTCTCCATGTTCTGCGTGCGGTGGTTCTCGGCGAAGGTCCAGGCATCGCGGACGATGTCCTCGAGACCGGTACGGGACGGGTGCCAGCCCAGGCGCTTGCGGGCCCGGTCGGCGGAGGCCACGAGGACGGCGGGGTCCCCGTTCCGGCGCGGGTCGATGACCTCGGGCACCGGGTGCCCGGTGACGCGGCGGACGGTCTCGATGACTTCACGGACGGAGAAGCCGCTGCCGTTCCCCAGGTTGCAGACCAGGTGTTCGCCGAAGGGGGCCGCGTCCAGGGCCAGCAAATGGGCCTCGGCCAGGTCGGCGACGTGGATGTAGTCCCGGATGCAGGTGCCGTCGAGGGTCGGGTAGTCGTCACCGTAGACGGAGATGGCGTCGCGGCGCCCTTGGGCTACCTGGAGCACCAGCGGAATGAGGTGCGACTCGGGGTCGTGCAGCTCGCCGTACGGGCCGTAGGCGCCGGCGACGTTGAAGTAGCGCAGGGAGACGGCGGACAGACCGTGCGCCCGGCACTCGTCGCTGATCATCTGGTCGACGGCCAGCTTGGTGGCGCCGTACGGACTGGTGGGCACAGCCGGGTCGTCCTCCGTGATCGGGACGGAGACCGGCTCACCGTAGGTGGCGGCGGTGGAGGAGAAGACCAGGGTGCGGACACCGGACTCCCGCATGGCCGCGAGTAGTTCCATGGTGCCACCGACGTTGTTGCGCCAGTACTTGCCGGGGTCCGTGACCGATTCGCCGACCTGCGAGCTGGCGGCGAAGTGGAGCACGGCGTCGTAGGAAGGGTCGAGGACTTCTCCGGCGTCCTGGATCCGGCCCTCGATGAACTCGGCGCCGGCTGGGACTCCCGCGGGGAAGCCGGTGGACAGGTCGTCCAGCACGGTCACCCGGTACCCGGCTTCCAGCAGATGGGCGGCGACGACACTGCCCACGTAACCGGCGCCGCCGGTGACCAGGACTTTCCTGGGAGCGCTCACTGGCTAGCCACCTCTCTCAGTCGCGCCGCCGCGGCTTCCGGCGGCACATCGTTGATGAACACGTTCATGCCGGATTCGGAGCCCGCGAGGAACTTCAGCTTGCCGGGCGCACGGCGGATGGTGAAGAGCTCCAGGTGGAGGGCGAAGTCCTCCCGATCAGTGTCCTGACGCAGCGGGGCTTGGTGCCAGGCGGAGATGTAGGGCGTGCGATCCGTTGCAGGAGTTCCTGCCTCCTGTGTGAAAAGCCGATCGAAGCGGCGCAGCAGCTCCAGGTATACGGCGGGGAACTCCGCCCGGGCGGCTTCGGCCAGGGCGGGCAGGTCCGGCACGCGGCGGTTCGGGTAGAGGTGCACCTCGTACGGCCAGCGTGCGGCGTGCGGGACGAACGCGGTCCAGTGGTCCGTTTCGATCACCACGCGCACGCCGTCCTTCCGCTCCGCGGCGAGGATATCGTCGAACAGGTTCCGTCCGGTCAGCTCGCGGTGTGCGGCGGCGCTGGCCGTCATCCGTGCGGTGCGCGGGGCGACGAACGGGTAGGCGTAGATCTGGCCATGGGGCTGCCCCGCGATGTCCAGGTCGTCCGCCGCCAGGGCGAAGACGGGCGCTACGTGTTCGTCATCAACCACAGCGCGGACACCGCGGACGTGCCGCTGGAGGTTCCCGGCACGGAACTCCTGAGCGGTGTACCCGCGGAAGGCCACGTGTCGGTTCCCGCGGGCGCCGTCCGCGTCGTACGACTGGACGACCGGCGGCTCCTTCCTTAGACGGATGGCGCCGGCCCGGCCAGGGACCACTCCGGCCGGGCCGGTCACCTGCCCAGCACCTGCATGAGGCTGCGCAACTGCCGTCGGTTCTTCAACGCCCCTTTGGCGTAGGCGTTGCCGAGGTGGTATTCGACCGTCTTCGTGCTCACGAAGAGCTCGGCCGCGATCTCCTTGTTCGTCCAGCCCCGTCCGACCAGCCGGGCGGTCTCCCGCTCACGGTCGGTGAGTTCGCCCCAGAAGCGCTCCGCTTCGGTGACCTCCGTCGGCGAGCCCTCGTCTTCCAGGACGTCGCGGCACCAGGCGGCGAAGGGATGGGCGCCGAGCTTCGTGAACGTCAGTTCGGCGGCGCTCGCCTGCGACGCCGCCTCCGCGCGACGGTTCGCAAAGGCCAGGGCGCGCGCCAGGTCGCATCGCACCATGGTGCGGTGCAGCACGGGTTCGCCGCCTTCGGGGGGCACGGCCAAGCCGTCGCGGAACACCCGTGCGGCAGCGTCGGCCTGACCGTCGGCGAGGAGGATGTTGCCGTGTACCCAGTGCCTGGCGACGACCGGCAGTGCTCCGGTCGGCGCGACGGCCGCCAGCGCCTCGTGGGCCTCGGTGGCCGTCGTGAGGTCATACACGCGGGCGCAGGCTACGCCCAGCAGCGGTAGGTACCACACGCCGAACAGCTTCGCCCGGCCGTCGTTCGCGGAGTCCTTCAGCGCCCGCAGCAGTTCTGCGGCGACACCGTGCCAGTTCCCGCGGGCGAAGTCCGCGGTGGCGGCCGCCTGCCGGATGTTGAAGTCCGGGCCGCCGAAATCCACTCCCCGCGCGACGGCGCGCGCCTGTGCGAGGTCGGCATCAGCCTCCTCCCGCCGCCCCTGACAGGCATAGAGCGAGGCGCTCGCAGAGTGGAGCGAGATGAAATCGACGTCTCGCCCGGATACCTGAGCCTCGTCGAAGGCCAGGGACAGCGCCCTTCTGGCGTCGCCCCACTCGCCGAGCAGGAAGTGGCATGAGGCGGCATGGATGGCCGACTCGTAGTGATTGCGCCGGGTGAGGCCCGGAGTGTGTCGGCGGGTGACGTAGCGCAGATCGTCGACCGCGCCCGACAGGTTGCCGGACAGTCCTCGTAGGACTCCGCGGCAGACCAGCGAGGTGATGTCTGCCGCCGGAATTTCGGTGGGGTTTTCGCGAAGGTGCCGGATCAGCGCCAGACCAGCCGCCGGTCCGTCCCGGAGCGCGGTGCCAAAGGCGATGGACGCCTGTGCATCTCCAATGACCTGCGGATCAGAGGTGCGGGCCAGTGCGTACCGGGCCGATCGCAGGGACTGCTCTCCCAGACCGATCGAGCGCTGCAGCGACGCCAGCTCGACGGAGGCGCGAGCCGCGTCCTCGTCGCTGTGCCCGGCGAATCCCTCCCGAGCCGAGCGGAGATGTTCGGCGGCACTGATGTCGTGGCCTCGGGCGTAGTCGAGGAGCCCGAGTACCTCGCTCCTGGTCGCAGAAGCGGCGTGCGCCTTGATGAGAGGTGCGTACCCGAGCGCCGCGTCGTACTGACCGCTCATCACCATCAGGCGCACCGCCCGCAGCAGGGCCTCGCTCCGCTCGTCCGGGTCGGGCGCGATCGTGGCGACACCCAGTTCGTACTGCGCGGCGACGGAGGGATCGCCCTTCCGCTCCTCGCGCCGGGCGGACTCGGTCAACTGCGCCGCGAGGGGTGCGTCGTAGCCGTCGAGGGCGTCGATGCGGTGACGCCAGTTGCCGGGCGACGCGAGAATCTCGGCTGCTGTCCGGTGCAACAGCCGGCGCTGCGAAGAGGGCATCGAGGCGTACACGGCGTCGCGCTGGACGGGATGAACCAGTTCCAGCCGCGGGTGGCCGTCCGGAGCGGGGATCCATTGTGCCGCGCCCCCGGCGA
Organism: Streptomyces sp. NPDC058289; assembly: GCF_042880975.1. Lineage (NCBI taxonomy): Bacteria > Bacillati > Actinomycetota > Actinomycetes > Kitasatosporales > Streptomycetaceae > Streptomyces > Streptomyces sp. NPDC058289. The sequence continues at coordinate 86,520 of NZ_JBHVYI010000009.1, read as the reverse complement.
CGAGGGACCGTACGTCCGCCCCCAGGTCCGCACCCGGCACCATCCGATTCAGCGTGCGCTCGGCGACGGGCATGTTGAGAACGGCCAGTGCCTCCAGCACACGGCGGGCCCCGGGTGAGAACGTTCGGCACCACTGCCGCACGGCTTCCGCGAGGGACGGCGGGACTTCAGCCGCGAGGAAACGCTCCGGGATGCGGTGCTCTGCGTCGGCCGTCCCTGCGAGTGCGGTGATGTACAGGGGATTGCCGCGGCTCCAACGTGCCACGTGCATGACTTGGGACTCGGACAGGTTCGTCACGCCCTGCTCGGCCAGGACGGACCGCGTCGCGGCGAGGTCGAGGCCTCCCAGTACGAGCTGCGTCACATGATCCACACTCCCGCTGAGCCCCATGGTTTGACGGGTCTCGTGCAGGTGCTCCGTGTTGACGACGGTCACCAGGGGGTCGCGCGTCATGCGCAGCAGCATGAATCCGAGCGCCTGGAGGGAGGGGGTGTCGAGCAGGTGGGCGTCCTCCACGACGAGCACCAGCGGTGCGTCCGCGCGGTAGTCGTCGGTTGCGGAGATGAGCGCGCCACCGGCTGCCGTGATCGTGCTGTCCGGCGGGAGTACCTCTGTCCGCCGCGCCTCACCGCGCGCCCCGCTCCTCGCGGATTGGATCAGCCTGTTTGCGGCGGCGTAAGTGAGGTGGCGTTCCGTGGCTACGCCGGAGACACCGAGCGTTCGGAAGGCCGGCAGTTGTTGGACGAACGCGGAGGTGAGGGCGGACTTCCCCACACCGGTGGGTCCGCCCAGGAAGACCGTCTGCGAAGTTCCCGCCGCGGCGGCCGCGGCCGCGGCCAGCAGGGCCCCGAGTTCCTTCGTGCGGCCCGCCAGGGCAATCGTTCCAGCCATGGTCCGCGAGCTTTCCGGTTCGGCGCCGTCTCCCAGGTGCTGCCGCCGCCGGTGTGGGCATCGCCACGAGGGCACGGCCATTGGTGGTGATCGAGAGCACGGGCTGGCCCTCCTCGACCCCGACGATTCATTTTCCTCCCGGGCGGGACATCCCACGACCCGGTAGTCACTAGAGGAAGGAAACGGGCAGGCCGCGCACTGAGTGTGGTCGTTACGCTACGCAATGCCCTCCCGTTCAAGGCCGACCGGGGTCAATGTCACCCCCGTCGCCGCACGGCGTCGAGGGCAAGTGCGCACGAGCCGACAAGCCCCACCGTCGCGCACCCACCTTCAGGTCGTGGCGGGCGGGTCGCGCCGGGGCTGTGCTACGAGATCACCGAGGCGCCGCCTCAGCTCGTCGGCGCGGCCCGGAACCACCACCCCGTGGTCCCGGGCCGCTGCGACGGCGGTGATCGCGTCGACGATCTCCTCCAGGCGGCCGGCCGCCGGGATCAGCCTGACGGCCTGGTCGCTGACCGGAGGCGGTTCGGCAACCGCGTTCTCGGCGGCGGCACGTGCCTGGTGCGCCCTCAGATACGCCTCGTCCCTCCGCAACGGGAAGCGCTCGCGGTCGCCCGGTGCCTTCACGGCCTGATCGAGGTAGCGCGCCGCGGTCCGGACGGCGATGTCCAGACGCGCTGCTCCGGGCAGACGGCGTGCACCGGGCCACAGGAGATAGCCCAGCACGACGGCGACCGCGGCACCCAGGAGCGTGTCGAGCAACCGCAGGCCGGGCAACACGGCGTCCGGGCCGGTAAGCGAAGAGGACAGCAGGGCCGAGGCGGTCACCCCCACGACGTTCAGGGCATAGAGCTTGGGCGCCGTCATCGCCGCGAATCCCAGCGCTGCCGCCGCCGCGCACGCCATCGTGATCTCCGGCGGTCCCGTGGCCAGCAGCGCGGCCGTCGCCGCCGCTCCGAGCAGGGTGCCGCACACCCGGTTGACCGTGCGGACGAACACCGAGGCGTACTCGGGGCGCACGATCACCGCAACCGTGAGCGGCAGCCAGAACGCGTGGGAACGCTCGTGCAGGGCGAGAGTGAGCGCTGTGGCGGCCCCCATGCACAGGGCGAGGCGACCGGCGTTCGCCACCGCCGTCCGGGTGAGGACGAACCGCAGTGCGCGCCCGGGACGTGGGGACGTTTCGGCGGGTGGCCGCGGCCCGGAGTCGAGAGCTTCGGCAAGGGCGTGCAGGCCCGGGCTGCCGTTCGGCGGGCGCCAGGCAACCGCGACCGGCTGGCCGGCGAGGAGCTGGGAACCCGCGGTGCGCAGCGCGGCAACGGCCTCGTAAGGAGCCTTCTCGCCGTCCGCGTACAGGGCCGCGGCCGCGAAGGCCGCGAGCTCGGGTCCACGCTGTGGGCCGGCTTCTCGCGCCACTGCGGAAGCGGCGGCCAGGCGTGCCCGCGCCCGCCCTGCGGCGGGCGTGCCCGTCGCCGCCAGCAGATCCGCGGCGGCCGTCATCACGGCTGCGGCCGCCTTCCGCTCGGCCGCGCCCCGTTGGTAGGCCCAGGGCGCCAGTGTGGCGGCGGCTACCACCGCCGCGCCGATCAGATAGGCGAGCGCCTGCTGCCACCACGGCAGGGATGCTCCCCCGAACTGTCCGAAGGCGACACCGATGGAGAGCATCATCCCGAAGCCGGGGGCGGATGGGCCCATGGCTCCCGCGCCGCCCGACACGGCACCGGCCACAACCGCGGTGACCACCATCCCGACCGCCCCGTGCGCAAGCGCGGCGCCGACAGCGATGCCCAGCAGCGCGCCCGTCGCCTGGGCCGCGAGCGCCCGAGCCTGGTGACGGTAGGTTCCGCCGGTCACGAAGGCCACGCTGCACGCCGCGCCGAGATAGGCGATGCCCACCGTCTGCATGTCGTCGGCCAGCACCCCGTATCCGGCGATCAGGCCAGCCGCCAGGCACGCCCGTGCTCCCCGCGCCACTGCGAACGGGGCGGGCCCCGGGCGCAGCGACATGACGACACTGGCGCTGACGGCCCGGATCCGGCTCATGACGGCATTGTCGCTGCTGCACCGTCGGACGGGCGCAACGCGCCTGACATGGGCGTTGCACCCCTCCGGCGGGGGACCCGTACCGGATCCGGACCCGGGCGACGGGGCCCGAGCCGCGGACGCTCACTGTCGTACCGTGGTCAGGGTCGACGTCGGCCGCCCCCGCATTCATGGCGCGGCCCATGCCAACCCGGTGCTACTCGCCGGGGTAGGCGACGCCCAGGTCACGGCGGATGCGGTCGAGGAAGCGCATGATGCTCAACGTCTCCGCGAGGGGCATGAGGTCGGACTCCAGTCGGCCGGAGGAGATGCAGCGGGCCGCTTCGGCAGCCTCGTAGCACAGCCCGCCCTCGAGCAGCTCGGGGGTGAAGGTGTCGAGCACCTCGTGGTCGGGGCTGATGAGGTGCACGGCCGCCGGTGCGTAGAAGTGGCCGTCGATTTCCAAGCGAGCACGCGTGCCGGAGATCGACGCCTTCGTCGGAGTGCGCGCGAAGAGCGACGTGTTCAACACGCCGTGCGCCCCCGACTCGCCCGTGACGATGATCGAGGCCTGCCCGTCGACGCCGGTGAAGGCCTTCGTACCCACGGCAGTGACGGACGCGAAGGGACCCAGCACCATGTGAGCGAAGGCAACCGGGTAGACGCCTAGGTCGAGCAGGGCGCCGCCGGCCTGGTCGGGGTCGAAGTGACGGTGCGTCGGGTTCGGCTTCCCGGGCAGACCGTGGTCGGCGATGACCGTCTGTACCTCGCCGAGTAGCCCCGACTCGAGGACCTGGCGTACCACGTCGATGTGCGGAAGGAAGCGCGTCCACATCGCCTCCATGAGGAACACACCCCGCTCCCGGGCGGCCTCGATCACCTGCGCGGCCTCGCGAGCGTTTCGGGTGAACGCCTTTTCCAGCAGCACGTGGCGGCCGGCCTCGATCGCCTGCAGGGCCTGATCATGATGACCGGAATGCGGCGACGCGATGTAGACGATGTCCACGTCGTCGTCGGCGAGAAGCTCCTCGTAGCTGCCGTAGGCCGCCGGGATGCCGTACCGGTCCGCGAAGGTGCGGGCCCGCTCGGCGTCGCGCGATCCGACCGCCACCACACGCTGCTGGGTGTAGGTCTGCAGCGCCTCGACGAAATGGCCCGCTATCAATCCCGGGGCCACCACTCCCCAGTTCAGGGCCGGCGCTTCCTTGGGGGAAGGCGTCCGCGGCGCGGGCAGCAGGAGGGGGGCGCTCTCGTTCGAGCCGGCGGCGGGCTGATGGGTGTGGGGCATAACGGCCATAACGGTCCTGCCGATCTCGTAGGAATGCGTTGCACGGAACATCTGAGGGCGCCGCGCACTTTGCTGGGATTCCGCAGGGCCGGCGCGTTTCCCGCTCCGAGCCGGAGAAGTGGCGTCATCCGAACAGCTCGCTGCACGACGCCGCAACGTGAAGCAGCGACGCGGAAAGCAACATCGTGACGCACCAAACGAAGGCGGCGCTGCGGGCAGGGATCGCATATCGCGGGTGGCCCTCCGAGACCACCGCCACCTCAGGAGCATGTCCGCTGGTCAAAGGGCGGTGTCCCGATGACCCGCTACTCGTCGGCGTCGGACGGACCGGCGCAACTGCCCATGAGTCATGAGCAGTTCCCCGCCGGCGGACGCGCCTTTTGCCCCGGGCTTGCGCTTCGCGCTCAGAGTGCCGTGGAAGCGCAGATCTGGTCCGCGGTCTCCTCACGCTTCCGCTGAATGAGGACCGATCCGGAGGCGGCCTTGCCGTTTCCGTCGAGGCGCAGGCCCGTAGCGCGGTTGCCATCGTGAAGAGGCCGTCCCCTGCGGCTTCGATCGTCCACTGCTGGCTGGCGCCCCGGTTCCAGGTCGCTTGCTTCACGACAGAGTCATCGGCCGTGTCCGCAGGGCAGCGGTATATGTGGCGTGCCATCACGGGCCGGGGGCGGCGTGACGCGGCCGCGGTGATCCGGCGCACTCACCCCGCGGAACCCCTCTCACCGGGGCCGGCGGCGTCCCGTCGCAACCGCCCTGCGGCTCCGCGGTCCGGGTGGGACACCGCGCCGCACGCGGCCCACCGAGTGGTGACAAGTCGGCCCGTCCGGGGCCGTTCGTAGTGGCGGATGGGTTCGCCGGTTACCCGGTCGAGCCAGGCCAGGCGGGCAGATCCTCGCGATCGCCTTGGCAGGGACCGTCTGGCCCGGCTTCCGGCGGTCCCGTCAGGGAGCTGGGGAGTCGGTCGCGCGGGCGATGCCGTCGAGGCGGCCGTCGATCCACGCGTGTCGCGCCGCGTCGCGAGCGGCCGGGGGTGCACCGGGGTGTCGGTTACGGGTGCGGACGTTCTCCACGACCGCCCACCCCTTGCCGCCGTCGTAGGTCCTGAACTCGACCAGGTGGTGGTCGAGGTGTCCAGTGATCATCACTGCCATGAGGGACAGGTACTCCCCCCGGAGGTCGGGCGTGAGCTCGTCCTCCTGCGGCCCTCCCAGGAGGACCTGCTGTTCCTCGGCCAGGAGCGTGCAAGTGGTCTGGACGGCTCGGACGAGTGCCTCGAACTGCTCCCCGCCCAACCGCGTCCGTAAGAACTCCAGATGGGAGCCGAGGACGTCGGCCTCCTGGCCGGCTCCCGACCCACCGGGATCCATCTGCGCTCCGGGCCCTCCAGGGTCCGGCGGATGATTCTCGGTCATGCTTCCGCCCTTCCCCCGACGGCCGTTGCCCTGCGCAGTGTAGGCCGAGGCCCGCGCTCCGACGGCGTTCTTCGGCCACCCGGCCGGCCCCGGCTGCCTTCTCTACGGCGCCCCTGGCCCCATGCGCCCCGAACGCAATCGACTATGCCAATTGCACATTCAAAAGGAATGCGATTTCGGCAATTCCGGGATGGATTACCCGCGTTCACTCTCCCAACGTTGACAGCGTGCTGCGCCTTGAGGGTAAATGAGCTCACAGGTGGCCTGATGTGGTCGCAGGTAGGCTGGATCAGGCCACTGTGTGACCGGTTCATTCCGCCCGTCACCTGGTGTGGCCGTGGCGATGTCGTAGCAGAGGGGCGTTTGGGGTCGCGGGTGTACAGCATGGTCGTGTAGTGAGCGGGTATTGACGAATCCGATTCTTCCGTGGGGGATCAATGGCCCAGCTCAGTTCCTTTTCCGTCCCCGAGTTCCACCTTCCGTTCGGAAACTCCAAGCATCCCGGGGCCGCCCGGGCGAACGCCGAGGCGACCTCGTGGGTGTTGCAACACGAGCTCGTGACCGCCGCGGCCGAGCAGTTCTCGGGCATCGGCGTGGGCCACCTGGCCGGCCGGGTGAGCGGTGACGTCCCCTACGAGCGGGTCCTCTTGCTCGCCGAGTGGATGGCCTGGTCGTTCGTCCTGGACGACCAGCACGACCACCTCATCAGAGCGGGAGACGTAGCGGCCTGGAGGCCCGTCACCGATGCGATCACCGGCTATCTGCGAACGGGGCGGATCGAGAGGTCGGCAGCGGGCCGAAATCCGTTGGTGACGGGATTCGTCGACCTGTGCGACCGGATCCTGGCCGGCATGTCCGAGGGGACCGCGGCCCGGTACCGCACCCATGTCCCCCTCATGCTCCACTCCTTGGACCAGGAGGCGGGCAACCGCGCCGCCGTGCAACGCCCGGGAGTCCAGGAGTACGTCCTCATGCGCCGCCACAGCTCCCAGATCCTTCCGATGATGGACATGGTGGAGGCCGGGCTCGGGATCGACCTCCCGCAGAACGTCCACGACCTCCCCGAGTTCCAAGCTCTCGCCGCGAGCGTGCTCGACGTCATCTCATGGGGCAACGACGTGTTCTCCCTGCCGAAGGAGCACGCCTGTGGGGACACCAACAACCTCGTCTCCCTCATCTCCTTTTGGGAGAGGTGCTCCCTCCCCGACGCCGTCCAGGCGGTCGAGGGGCGCATTCAGGAGCGCATCGAGCAGTATCTGGCCGAAGAGGAACGTCTGATTCAGGCCGTCAACGCGCTCCCCGGGACGGAACCGTCGCTGGTCGACGCAGTCACCCGCTGCGTGCGCAGTTACGAGGACTGGATGATCGGCGCCGATCTGTGGCAGCGTTACGAGTGCACGCGGTACAGCGACGAACGGTTCGCGGCCGGACTGGAGTCTGCGTACACCCGCCCGGATCTTGTTTCCGCGGCGTGACGGAAAGTCAGTTCATGGCATCTGAAACGCATTCCGGTCCCGAGGTCCATGCTCCGGTCGCCCCGGGACGGTTACCGCTCCTGGGCCACGCGCTGCAACTGTGGCGCCGGCCGATCGCGTTCCTGGAGTCGCTCCGGGAACACGGCGACATCGTACGGCTCGACATCGGCACCTGGCCCGTCCACGTGCTGACGAGCCCGGAGCACGTCCACTCCGTACTGGTCCAGCAGGCGCAGCAGTTCGGCCGGGGAAGGATCTTCGACAGGCTCCGCCCGGTGTTCGGCAACGGGATCGTGACCACCGACGGCGACTTTCATCGCAAGCAGCGCCGGATGATGCAACCCGCCTTCCACCGCAACCACATCGCCGAGTACGCCGAGGTGATGTGCCGGCGGGCGGAGATGATGTCCGCCTCGTGGACGGCCGGCCGTGAGATCTCCATGGTCACGGAGGCACGCGGGTACGCGATGTCTTCGGTCGCCGAGATGATCTTCTCGGGGGACCTGAGCCGGCCCGCCGTCGACGAGGTGCACCGTTCGCTGCCCATCGTCCTGGAGGGCATGCTCGTGCGGGCGGTCATGCCCAAGTCGCTGGACCGGCTGCCCATTCCGTACAACCGGCGGTTCGACGGCGCAGCCGCACGGCTGCGCCGGACCATCGACGAGGTGATCGAGCAGTACCGCGCCGAGAAGCCGGCCGAGCGGGGTGACCGCCACGACCTGCTCTCCTTGCTGCTGGCGGGCGTGGACTCCGAGACGGGCTCGACGATGGATTCCGAGCAGGTGAGGGACGAGGTCATCGCCATCATGCTCGCCGGCACCGAGACCTCTGCGACCACCCTGTCCTGGATCTTCCACGAGATCGGCCGACACCCCGAGGTGGAGGCGCGCGTCCACGCCGAAGTCGACTCGGTGGTGGGGTTCCGGCCCGTGCGTCCCGAAGACATACCCGCGCTGACCTACACGCACGACGTCTTCCAGGAAGCCCTGCGCCTGCATTCCCCCTTGCTCTTCACCCGCAGGGCCCTGGCTCCCCTCACCCTCGGCGGAATCTCGATCCCGGCCGGCGCGGAACTGGCCTACAGTCCGTACGCGTTGCACCGGGACCCCGTGCTTTTCCCCGACCCCGGCGTCTTCGACCCGGACCGCTGGCAGAAGGGGGCGAAGGAGCGGTCCCGTACTCACAGTTACGTCCCGTTCGGGGCCGGCCAGCACAAGTGCATCGGCGATTCCTTCGCCGTGGCGGAGATCCTGACCGCGGTGGCAACCGTCGCCTCGCGTTGGCACCTGAAGCCCGTCCCGGGCATCACCGTGCGCGAACTTCCCGCAGGGATCCCGCAGCCCAGCGAACTGCCGATGGTTCCCGTGGCGCGGAAGGTACAACACTCTTCTCGTAGGAGTGATGAGATACCGCAATAGTGTGCTGAAACAGCATCAACTCCTCCTCCGGCCCGTACACTCTGCCGCACGTGCTGGAGGGGGCAAAGGATGTCGCAGGTCACGGAACCGAGAAGCTGGAACACTCAGCCCCTGCTGGAGCGGGAGGCGGAAGTCCTCGCGATCCAACGCGCGGTGGACGTACTCTGCGGCATCTCGGGCAATGGCTCGGCCAATCGCAGCGGGGGTGTCCTGACCTTCGCCGGATCGGCCGGCATAGGCAAGACCACCCTGCTGAACGAGGCCCGCCGCCACGCCGCTCACCGCTCCTGCACCGTGCTCTTCGCGCGCGGCGGCGAGCAGGAGCGGCAGGTTCCGTTCCACGTGATGCGCCAGCTCATCCAGCCGGCCCTCGCCGCCATGAGCGAGGACGAACGGCGCGACGCGCTCGGCAACTGGTACGGCATCATCGCACCCGCACTCGGGCTGACCGCCGCCCCGAAGGGAACGACGGGGCCCGACCCGCAGGGCGTGCGCGACGGACTCGACTGGGTGGTCACGCATCTAGCGGTACGCAACGCCCCCGTCGTGCTGATCGTCGACGACGCGCACTGGGCGGACGCGGAGTCCCTGAGCTGGCTCACCTCCTTCGCGGCGCGCGCCGAGGAACTGACCATGCTGATCATGGTGGCCTGCCGGCCCGACGAGATCCCCGCCGACGCCGGCGCGCTGCGCGCCCTCATGGGGCGCCAGGGGACGCGCCCGCACGAGCTGGCTCCCCTGACCACGAGCGCCGTCGCGCGCATCGTGCGCGACGCCCTCGGTGAGAACGCGGACAACGTGTTCTGCCGCGAATGCTGGGCGATCACCGGCGGAAACCCCTTCGAGGTGGTCGAGCTGGTCATGAAGGGCCGCGACCGGGGGTTGAAGCCGTACCAGGGCAACATCCCCCAACTGCGCGACCTGGCTTCCGCGGTCAAGGGCAGCGGCCTGATCGACCGGCTCGAACAGCTCGGCCCGTCCACCGTCCGGCTCGCGTGGGCCGCCGCCGTGCTCGGCACCGCGGTCCCCCTCGGCATCGTCGGTGGCGTGGCCGCCCTCGGTGAGGCGCAGGCCGCCGAGGCCATCGACCGGCTGCGGGCCGCACGCATCCTGACCGTCCTCACGGGCGTACGGCGCAAGGAAGTCGTGGAGTTCTTCCACCCGCTCATCGCCACCGCCGTGTACCGCTCGATCCCGCCCGGTGTACGCGTAGCCATGCACGGGATGGCCGCCCAGGCCGTGATCGACGACGGGCAGGGTTCCGCGACCGCCGCCCGCCACCTGCTGGAGATGCACCCCGAGGGCGACCCGTGGGTCGTACAGCAGCTGCGCCAGGCCGCGCGCGAGAGCTTCTCCGCGGGCGCTCCTGATGCCGCGCGCCGTTACCTGGCACGTGCCCTGCGCGAGCCCCCGGAGGTGGAGGACCGCGCCGAGGTCCTGTTCGAACTCGGATCCGCCAACCTCCTGCACGAGCCCGCGACGACGATCAACCAGCTCAGGGCCGCGCTGGAGGAGCCCAAGACCGACCAGGCCCTGCGCGAGGCGATCACGTACCGGCTCGCCCAGGCGCTCGGCCACACCGGTCAGCTGGGTCTGGCGGCAGGGCTGCTCGCGGACGAGGCCCAGCGTGCCACGAGCTCCCGTACGCGACTGCGCATGCAGGCTGAGCAGTTCAAATGGAACGCTGTCCGGTTCGACGAGGAGAACTCGCCCGCCCGCTCCCGGCTCCTCGCCCAGTTCGCCAAGCGGCTCACCGGTCGGGGTCTTGCCGAGCGGCACATCCTGGGTCTGCGGGCCTGGGACGCCGCGATGCGCGGCGAGTCCGTCTCCACCGCCCTGGAGTACGCGGAACAGGCGCTTGACGGGGGCATGAGCTGGACCGACCAGGACTTCGGCTTCGAGGTGCCTGCCGTCCTCGCGGTCACGCTCATGTACTGCGACCAGCCCGGCCGGGCCGAGGACCTCTTCAACACCGCGATCGTCGAGTTCGAGGGGAAGGGTTGGCGCGGCGCGCACCTGTCGTTCGTCTACACCCTGCTCGGCTACGTCCGCTACCGGCGCGGGCAGCTCGCCGAGGCCGAGGACTTCGTACGCAACGGCCTGCAGATCGCCGACCGCGTCGGCACCGGGATCCCGGCGCAGTGGTACGCGATCGGTACCCTCATCGAGACCCTGCTCGCCCGGGGGAACACCGCCGAGGCCCAGCGCATCGCCAATGCCTACAAGCTGGCGGACGGCTTCCCCCAGGCCGTGGTCTATCCCGATCCGCAGGCCGTGTGGGGCAAACTGCTCCTGGCCCAGGGCAGGATCGAGGAGGCGGAGCACCACCTCACCGCAGCCGGCCGGCGCCTGGATCTGCGCGGAACGCGCAATCCCTCGTGGAGCCCCTGGCAGCTGGACTTGGCGCTCGCGCAGGCAACGCACGCGCCCGAGCAGGCACGGGCCACGGCGGCCGAAGCGGTCGCACGGGCCCGCGCGTTCGGGACGTCCAGCGTGATCGGACACGCCCTGCGCGTCGCGGCCGCGGCCACGGACCCGTCCCAGGCGGCGGGCCTGCTGCAGGAGGCGGTGGAGCACCTCGAACAGTCTCCGGCCGCCTGTGAACTCGCGCACGCGCTCATCGACCACGGCATGGCCCTGCAGGCCATCGGCGACCCGCACCAGGCGGCACAACAGACCTACCGGGGAATGGAGTTGGCTGCCGACTGCGGCGCCGACGGGCTCGTGAGCCGGGCCAGGACCCAGTTGGCCTCGGCAGGTCTGCGCCCTCGCCGTCTGCACACCTCCGAGCAGGACACCTTGACCGTCGCCGAGCTCACGGCTGCCCGCCACGCTTCGGCGGGGATGGACAACAAGGCGATCGCCGGGGCGATGCACACCAACGCCCAAGCGGTGTCCGAGCTGTTGTCCGCGGTCTTCACGAAACTGGGCACCGACCGGCTCGGACTGCACCGGGCGCTCGGAGCCTGATCGCACGGCCGGCCCGGAGCGGAGCCCGGGCCGGCGTCGGTGTCCCCGGTGGGGGCCGACGGCCGTCTGCACGTGAATCCCGTGAGCACCGCCTGGCGCGACGGGGTGCTCGACGCCCCCGCGATCCGCGCCGTGCATCTCGTCGGCGGCGGCAGCCGCAACGCCCTGCTGTGACGGCTCACCGCCGACGCCACTGGCCTGCCCGTCATCGCCGGCCCCGCTGAGGCCACCGCCATCGGCAACATCCTCGTCCAGGCCCGCACCCACGGCCTGGTCGCCCGTACCTACGGCCTGGTCGCCCGTACCCGGCGCCTGCGGCGCTACGAGCCCGCCGAGACATCCGCGCGTGGGACGTCGCCGCCGCCCGTGTGGGGCTCGCCTGACCTGAGCTGCACGGCATGGACGCGGTGTCCTCCCGTCCCGTCCTACAGACAGTGACGATCAGTCAAATATTGCTCAAGTTCGCATGGTTGTGGATCGCCATTCTGGAAATACTCCCTTTACCGAAGGGCAACGTGCTGGCCGTCAGGTGGCCGGGTGCACATATTCCCGAGTCGATCGCGCGACCAGCGGCTGCCCTTCGTGTCATCCCCTACCTCGCTGTCACTGCTGTGAGCTGCCCGCACGCCGCCACCAGGACTCCGAACAGCGAGGCCTCGCGTCGACCGAAAATCGCGCCGCAAAACAATTGCGGACGGCCCGAACAGGTTTAGAAGAAAGGCCTGTTCGGCTCTCGAAGCCATTTCTCAGAGCTCGGAGGGTTTCCATGCGCATGCGTCGCCGCAGATCCCTGCGCCTCCTGCTGTGCCTGGCACTGTCACTGTCCGCAGTGCCGCTGGCCGTCCTCGCCGCGCCTCAGGCCGGCGCTGCCGCCGGGCCGACCGTGTGGATCCTGGACGCCACCGACCGCCCCTTCACCTCGACCACCCCGCCGGGCTGGGCGCCGACCGGGATCGAGCTGTACGCGGCCCGCAACGCCTACGAGGGGGCGCAGATCCTGGTGCGGTCCGGTTCGGCGCAGACCGGGGTGTCCGTCACCTCCGGGGCGCTGACCGGCCCCGGCGGCGCGGTCATTCCCGCCGCGAACATCACCACGCGCTACGAGTACAACCACCCGAACATCCAGAAGGTCGGCAACGTCCAGAACCCGCCCGACGGTGGGATCGCCTACTACGACGCGCTGTTGAACAACAGTCCGCAGTCGGTGGCGGCGAACACCACGTACGCCTCCTACTACCAGGTCTACGTGCCGGCCGGTCAGGCGCCGGGCGTCTACATCGGCAGCGCCAGGGTGAACAGCAGCCTGGGCGCCGTCACGGTGCCGGTGTCGGTGACCGTGTACAGCGCCACGATCCCGCCGACCTCGCAGTCCACGTTCAAGATGAACAACTGGTTCTCCTCGGCGGGCTGGGACTACGCGGGCACTGAGGCGTCGATCCCGAACGTGTACGGCGTGCAGATGTACGACGCCAACTGGTGGAAAGTCGAGGCCGACATCGCGGCGAACATGGCGCGGCACCGGAACAACGTGATCTACGCCGACGCGGTGGCCCTGCTGATCCCGGACACCACCGTCGACGCCGCGGGCCACTTCACCTTCGGCTGGTCCACCTTCGACCGGTTCGTCAACCTCTTCGTCAGCGCCGGGGCCATGCAGTACCTCTACACCCCGACCCTGCTGGAGCCGCCCGCCTCCGATCCGTACCTCGACACACTGGTGCCGGCCAACGGCGTCAGCGGCGCGGTCAAGCACGTGCTCTGCCGGCCCAACTCCGCTCCGGCCAATGGCTGCCCGGACACCAACAACTGGTTGAAGCAGTTCTTCCCGGCGCTGAAGGCGCACCTGGACGCCAAGGGCTGGACGAACAACTTCTACATGAGCGCCCTGGACGAGCCCACCACCACGCAACAGGCCACGGCTGCCAACTGGCTCTACACCCTCTACGAGCAGTACTTCCCGAACCCGCGCACCAACGAGGCGCAGCTGACCACCTTCACCGGGGACGCGGCTCACCTGTCGACGCAGACCCCGCTCTCGTCGAACTACGACGCGAACGTCGCCCTCTATCAGGGCTACCGGATCAGCGGGAAGGACCTGTGGCTGTACAGCTGCATCCTCCCGCAGGGCTCGTACATGAACCGCTTCACCAGCAACTACCTCAGCGGGACCAGGCTCCTCCCCTGGCTGACCTGGAAGATCGGCGGCAACGGCTACCTGCACTGGGGCTGGAACTACTGGCACGACGGCTTCAGTGAGCCGTACCCGGCCGCCGACACCTTCAACACCCCGCAGACCGGCGACAGTTGGCTGGTCTATCCGAACAAGGCCGCCTACGGCATCTACGACAGCCTCCGCAGCGAAGCCCAGACCGCGGGCCTACAGGACTTCGAACTGCTGCAGCAGCTGGCCGCGGTCAAGCCGCAGGCGGCACGCACCCTGGCCGAGACGGTGATCACCAACCCGACGGCGTACGACCGCTCCGGGTGGAACGTCGAGGGCCGGCACAAGCAGCTCCTCGACGAACTGGCCTCGGCATCCGGTGACCTGGCGCTGCCGTTCACGGACGACTTCAGCGGCGGCGACCACTTCTGGACCCACACCCGGGGGGCCTGGTCGACCAGCGGCGCCCAGTACACGCAGTCCGACGCGTCGGCGATTTGGGGTGACGTCTCCTACTTGCGCGGCCGGGGCTACACCGACGTCTCGGTCGGCGTGGACCTGCAGATCACCGGAGTGAGCTCGTCCGGCGGAAGCACCAACTGGGCGGGTCTGATGGTGCGTTCGGCCAACGGCACTGACCTGGACTCCGGCTACCTGATCGCCCAGCGGGACAACGGCCAGGTGTTCGTCTACCGCAGCGGCACAAGGATCGGCTCGGCGTTCGTGCCCGGCTACGTGTCGGGACAGCGCACCCGGCTGCGCGTAGTGGCGCGCGGGAACGCACTGAGGGTGTACTCCGGGACCGGGCAGGCGCCGGTGCTGACCGTCACCGACGCGGCGTTCACCGCAGGCGACGTGGGTCTGGTCACCGGCGGCGCCAGCGCGAACTTCTGGAACGCCCGGATCATGCCGACCTCTCTCGCCCCGGCCGAGAGTGCCGCCGTCACCGCCTCCAGCTCGTACGAGGCCGACGGCTGGGGTATCCGCTCGGCCGTCGACGGGCAGCGGCCGTCGGCGCCGAACGCCGCGGGGTGGAGCAGCTCTGGCAGCATCGCCACCAACCACACCGAGTGGGTGCGGCTGGACCTGGGCTCGACCCGGCCGGTGAGCCGGGTGGACCTCTACCCGCGCAGCGACGGGGCCAACGCCGGTCAGGGCTTCCCGGTCGACTTCACCATCCAGACCTCCACCGACGGCGCGAACTGGACCACGGTCAGCACCCGGACCGGGTACGCGAGGCCCGGCGCCACGGCGCGGACCTTCGCGTTCGCGACGGCCAACGCGCGCTACGTGAAGGTGACGGGAACCAACCTGAGCAGAGATCAGTTCGGTAATTTCCGCATGCAGTTCGCGGAGATCGAGGCTGTCGGCGGAGATCTGGCACTGGGCCGCCCGGCGACCACCTCCAGCTCGGTCGAGTACCCCAACGAGGGCTGGCTGACCGCCAACCTCACCAACGGGACCCATCACACCGACCTGTGGAACTCCTCGGGCTGGAGCAGCGCCGGGGCCGGCTCCCCGAACACCACGCAGTGGGCGCGGGTGGACCTCGGCGGCCCGTCACGGATCAGCGAGGTCACGTTGTACCCCCGCGACGACATCCCGAACACCGGGCGCGGCTTCCCGTCGGCCTTCACCGTCCAGCTCTCGACCGACGGCACGAACTGGACCACCGTGGTGTCGAGGAGCTCGTACCCGCGCCCCGGAGCCGGCGGCCATTCTTTCGCCTTCGCCGCCACCAGCGCTCGGTACGTGAAGGTCACCGGCACCACGCTCACCGCCGACCAGTTCGGCGTGTACTACATGCAGCTGGCGGGGATCGGTGTCTCATGACGAAGCACCGGATCTGCTTCCTGCTCCAGGTGAAGGCCGAACTCGGCGACGAGTACCGCGAGCGCCACGCGCAGGTGTGGCCGGAGATGCTCGACGCCCTCCGGGCCACCGGCTGGACCAACTACTCCCTGTTCCTGCGCCCGGACGGCCTGCTCGTCGGCTACCTGGAGACCGAGGACTTCGATCGCGCCCGCGAGGCGATGTCCGCCACCGAGGTCAACGCCCGCTGGCAGGCCGAGATGTCCCGCTACTTCCAGTACCTGGACGGCACGCCGGCCGACCAGGCGATGGCACCGCTGACGGAGGTGTTCCACCTGGACTGACAGTCCTGAGAGGAGGTATGCGACTCTTCGTCCGGCCCGCCGTGGTGCCGATGAGGCACAGTGAGCAGTTGGTGGGGCGAGGGCGGCTCCTTCGGATCACCCGGCTGACCAGCTGAAGATGGCGGCGAGGTGGAGTCCGGCGGGGTAGATGGCGGCGGTCTTGTCGTAGCGGGTGGCCAGGCCGCGCCATTGCTTGAGCTTGTTGATGCAGCGTTCCACGGTGTTCCGGTGCTTGTAGGCCTCGCGGCCGAAGGCTGGCGGGCGGCCGCCGAGCCGCCCCAGAGCTGGTCGACCATGCCGTGGTAGACCGCCGCGATCTCGCCCGGCAGGCCGGCCGCGTCGTCGGGGAGCCGGGTGCCGAGATCCCCGTCCCGTACCGCGGTGAGCCCAGCCAGCAGCTTCTTCAGGATCTGGTCGGAATCGCTCATATTTGCCTCACTGCGATCCCCTTTGGTACGAGAAGGGTGAGACGGCCCCGCGTGCGGGTATATCCCCTCGGGAAGACCACGACGGTTCCCGCCGCCCTCCTCGGGGCGGCCGGTAGCCACCCATCCGTCGGAGGAACTCATGGCATCTGTTTCCAGCGACACCGTGGTACCGCTCGGTACGGATCGGTACGCCGAGACCCTCGATGTACCGGAGGCCCCGCTCGCCGTCAGTACGGCGGAGGCGAGGACCCTCTCCACCGCGCTCTTCCAGCGGCTGAACGGGTTGTGCGAGGGGACGCCGGAGTACTCGTACGTGCGCAATACGCTCGTGGAGCTCAATCTCAGCTTGGTGAAGTACGCGGCACGCCGGTTCCGCAACCGTTCCGAGCCGATGGAGGACATCGTCCAGGTCGGCACGGTGGGCCTGATCAAGGCGATCAACCGGTACGACGTCGAGCGGGGGGTCGAGTTCACGACGTTCGCGATTCCCACCATCACCGGTGAGATGAAGCGGTTCTTCCGCGACACCAGCTGGTCCGTGAAGGTCCCGCGGCGCCTCCAGGAACTGCGCCTCGACATCGCCAAGACCCACGACGCGCTCGAACAGCAACTGGGACGGCAACCGACCGACCTGGAGCTGGCAGAGCACCTCGGCATCACCACGGAGGCGCTGGACGAGGGCCGCCGGGCCGCCAACGGCTACACCGCCGGCTCCCTGGACGTCCCCGTGGGGCCGGACGGGGACAGCAGCCCCGTGGAACGGCCGCTGGGCGAGGAAGAGAACGCCTACGACGTCATCGAATGCCTGGAGACGCTGAAGCCGCTGCTCGCCACGCTCAGTGACCGCGACCGGCTGATCCTCTCGCTGCGCTTCGGTGAGGAGCTGACCCAGTCCGAGATCGGCGAGCGGCTGGGCCTGTCCCAGATGCACGTCTCACGGCTGCTGTGCCGGATCATGACCAGCCTGCGGGCGGGAGTGCTGACGGACGAAGCGGAGGCCGAAGCCGAGGGTGAGGGCGACAGCGCGGCCGAGCACGAGCGCGGGCATACGCGTCGGCACCCGGACGAGGTGTGAGTGCGAACGACGAGGTGTGAGTGCGAACGTGCCGTCCAGATGATCGGAGCCCCTGACCCCGCGGAGGGGTCGGGGGCTGCCTGAGCCCCTGGCCCCGCCCGGACAGGGCTCAGGCCGGGCGGGGGATTCCGTCCAGCCGCGGGGAGAACGTACCGCCGCTGCGGCGGACGGGCGGCGGAGCGTCGACCTCCACCCATACGCACTTCCCGCCGTCCACCGGCTCCGAGCCCCACTCCCGTGCCAGCCGGTCCACGATGAGCAGCCCATGACCGCCGGGCCGGGCCGGGTCGGACGGGGTCCTGACCGTCGGGGTGAGCGGGCTCCCGTCGGTGACCTCGATGCGCAGCCGCTCGGGGGTGCAGCGCAGGAGCAGTGAGCTCGGCCCGCCGGCGTGCATGCAGGCATTGGCCACGACCTCGGACACCAACAACAGGGCGTCGTCAGCGATCTCGTCGACGTGAGTGCTGCCGCTGCCGCTGCCGCTGCCGGTGCCGTTCCCGGCTTCCGGCAGCCACTGCCACTCGGTCAGGGCCCGGCGGGTGAAGTCGCGACATCGGGTGACGACATCCGTGGTGCCGTGCAGCACCAGACGCCGGGTCTGTTCCGGTGGCCGGTGCTCGCTCATCGGTGCTCCTCCGCTACGCACGCCGGCGCCTCGCCAGCGCCGCTTCCACATCGGGGTGCAGTGGGAAGAGGCCGTCCGCGCCGGTGACGTGCAACATGCGCTCGACCGGCTGGTGGAGTCCGATCAGTTCAAGACTGCCACCCGTTTCCTGGAGCGCGAGCCGGTTGTGCAGCAAGACGTTCAATCCGGTGGAGTCGCAGAACCGCAGCCTGCTGAAATCGACGAGCAGCCGCTGCCCGCCCCGTGCCCGGGCCGCTGCGAGAGCAGTCCGCAGGGGCTCGGCGGTGTCGTGGTCGAGCTCGCCGGCCAGCGCCAGGACGGTAGCACCGTCGACGGGCCGCACTTCGACCGCGAAACGATCTTCGTCCGCCGTCGGCATCGGAGGCCCCCTTCGCACGGGTTCATATCCGGATACATTTCGCGCCTACCCCCTCAAAAGGCACCAAACCCGTACGGCTAGGCCGGTCCGGTGTGGCCCGGGCCCCGGCCCGCCTCACTGCAGCCCGCGAAAGCGGCCTTCACGTGCCGACGTCCTGCGGCACCAGCCGATGGCCAGCCGGATCAGGCTGATGAGGGTGATGACCCAGACGGCGGCGAAGGCCCAGATCAGCGGGGGAGAGGAAGTGGCGACGGCGCAAGCGAGCAGCGCGGCGCAGGCGGCGCCGAGCAAGCCCGTGCACAGGGCGGCCGTGTGGCGGCGGGCCCAGTTCCAGGCAGAGGCCCAGGGGCGGATGCCGCGGCGCAGCGTCCGGAGCCTGCGGTCCAGGAGCTGGTCGGCGCGCAGGTCCTGCTCGATGTCGTCGAGAATGATCCGCTCCTGCCGAGAGAGCTCAGGGCCGTCCATCGCGAAGCCCCTCTCCTGGGACCGTCTTCGACTTCTGCTCTCGTCGGCTACCCGAGCCGCGGCTGCGCACGCATGGCGCGAACAGATAAGGAGGGCCTGGCCCCTGTCGGGCCGGACCCTCCTGCGTGCGGGCGGCTGACCGCCGTCCTATGGATGCGGGGCGGATGGTGACGTGATCGGCGGCTACCAGTAATGGCTCCGTCCTCCGACAGCGTGTCCGACGGAGCCGAGGATCCACAGGACGACACCGATGAGAACGAGGATGATCCCGAGGGTCCACAGGATCGAAATCCCGAAGACGAATCCGAGGATCAACAGGACGATTCCGATTGCGATCATGATTGTTCTCCGATCTCGCGAGTTTCTTCTGCCCCGTTCCGCCGCCGGGATGTGCCACGCGGCCGCCCAGTCCGACGGAGTGCCGGAACCCGGCCCCCTCACCCCCCTCCCAGCGGCGCGTGTCCGGCCGGGACGGCCTCCTCCGGAGCGACCGGCCCGCTCGTGCGGCGCGTGATCGTAGGTCTCAGACGAGGAGGCCCAGGCCGCTGTACCAGAGCGGGCCGGGGTTGAGCCGGTCACCGTGGAGCTTGATCATCTGGTCGAAGAACTCCAGCGGGGTCGGCTCGTCGGCAAGGAGCCGGATCGCGTCCCGGAGGTACTGGCGGGTCTCATCGATGATCTTCGGGTCGTCGGGAAGGTCCTTGTTCTTGTGGCCGGCGACCACGTGGAGCGGGTTGAGCGCGGCGATCTTGTCGATTCCGTCGAGCCACGCCTGGAGGCCGCCGCCCGCGCCTTCGAGCATCATCTGGTGCACGCCGTTGTAGACGACGTCTCCGGCGACGACGAGGCCGATCGACGGCACGTGCAGGACGCTGGAGTCGGCCGTGTCGGTGTGGCCGGTCTCGACCGCGCGCAGGACCTGGCCTTCGAGCAGGAAGCCGTCTTCCGGGACGGGGACGGCGAGGACCGGGGTGTTCTCCGGAACCTCGGCGAATGACTTGGCGAACCCCTCTTCCTTGCCCTTCAGCTGTTCGTGCATCTGCCGGATGGTCCCCGCGGTGGCGTACACGACGGTGCCGGCATCGCCGAACTGCTCCAGCAGCGTCGCGGTGCCGAACCAGTGGTCGGGGTGGCCGTGGGTGATGTAGACGAACGCGAGCCGCTTGCCGGAGCGTGCCACGCCCTCCGCGACCTGCGCGATCTGCCCATGGGTCAGCGGCGGGTCCACCAGGACGGCGTCCCGCTCCCCGTAGACCAGGGTGGACGAGATCGGCGAGGAGACGATCGCGTCGCCGTTCGGAAGCCGCAGATCGATCCTTCTGGGAACGCCGTCCGAAATGAGGACCTCGTAGGACAGGGCAACGCGTTCGGACATCTCGGCACTTCCCTCATGGTCGGGTGCGTCCCCCAGACCACTCTCCCGCCATCGGCAGCCGCACGCCCGGCGAGGGGCTCGATTCATGCGTACGGGCCCTGCCCGCTCAGCGCAGGGCGTCGAGGGCGGGGACGATGCGGGCGGACATGTTCACTTCCATCATGCGCAGGGCTGCGGCGGCCAGGTCGTCGTGGATGGGTCTGAGCGGCTCGACGAGACCGGCGTGCGGGCCGGCGAGGGCCGTCTCCAGAATTTCCCCGTGGCGGGAGCGTCACCTTCCGAAGTTGTCGTTGGCGCAGACCACCGGAAACCCTCGGTCGCGGGCCTGCTCCAGTAGGCCGGCGGCCGGCCGGCTCGGTGCCGTTCCGTCGCCGATGGCCCTGCCCTCACGGAAAACACTCGTAACGCCCACCGGGCTCCCGGTCGGTGAGCGATTCGCCGCAGGATTGCCCTCGGGCGTCTCAGCGTCCATCGGTGGTCCCCATGTGCTGGGCTGGGAAGTCGAACGCACGGCCCGAAGCCGTCCCTCTCGGCGCTGGCGTCGCGGTGTGCCTGCCCGGTTCGGGCAGTGGCATACCTGTCTCATTGGCCGGGCCCGTGTCCGGTCCGCCCTCCGACACCGGCCTTCGTCCCATGCATGCCGTACGGATGTGGTGGCGAGGATGTCCCCCAGGAGGACGGTCGTCGCCGCACAGCCAAAGGCGATGCCCGGTTACCAGGGCGGTCTCGTCGGCGAGGAGACCGCCGATGCAGGTCCCGAAGAATGACAGGAGTGGACGAGGGTAGGCGCCGGACATGTTTCCCCTGCTCGACAGGACGGTGCCGCTGCTGGTCGGCGGCTACGGCTTCCTCCCTGACCTGCGTCGAGCCACGCCGCCACCGTCGTTCGCATGCGGCGCGCCGGCCGTGAGTCCGTCGCCCTGCACGGGCCCGAAGCGGTGGCCGAGGCCTCAGGATGCCGATCGACCGCAGCCCGACGCGGCCGCGCATCGGCTTCGTCGTGTCCGTCTCAACCCGACAGAGGAGGAACGGACAAGGCCGAGCTGAAGCGCAAGCTCGGCCACTGATCCGAGCCGCGAAGAAGCGGCCGGTGTGACCGGGCCCTGCCCGCCGACGTTCGTGAGCCGGGGGTTCGAGATGGGGAGAACCATGCGGCTGAGAAGGAGCCGACCCGACCGACCGGGGTACCACCGGGTGCGGCACGGGCGCGGTTTCCGCTACCTGGACGAGGCGGGCCGGCCCGTCACCGGGGAGGCGGAACTCATCCGGATCCGGGAGCTGGCGATCCCGCCCGCCTGGTCCGACGTGTGGATCTGCCCGTGGCCGGGCGGCCACATACAGGCCGTGGGCACCGATGAGGCGGGGAGGCGCCAGTACCGGTACCACGACCTTTTTCGGGAGCGGCAGGAGCAGGCCAAGCACGAGCACGTTCAGGAGGTCGCCGCTCGGCTCCCGGTGCTGCGCAGGGCCGTCGAGGAGGACCTGAGCGGCCGTGGACTGACCCGGGAGAGAGTGCTGGCCTGCGCCGTCCGACTGCTGGACCTCGGCTTCTTCCGGATCGGCGGAGCCTCGTACCGGCGCGACCACCAGGCGTACGGCCTGACCACTCTGCTGCGCGAGCACGTCACGTGCAGCAAGGGCGAGATCTGCTTCAACTACCAGGGGAAGTCCGGCCGGGAGCAGGCGTGTTCGCTGGTGGACCCGGCCGCCTACGCCATCGTGCACGCCCTGCTCCGGCGAAGGGACGGGGGGCGGCAACTGTTCGTGTACTGGGAGTCGCGGGCCTGGCACGAGGTCCAGGCCGATGACGTGAACGACTACCTGCGCCTCAAGTCCGGTACGGACCTCACCGCGAAGGACTTCCGGACCTGGCACGGAACCGTCCTGGCGGCCGTCGCCCTCGCCGTCTCCACCGGCGTGGCCGAGGGATCGCCGGGCCGGCGCAGGGCGGCGGAGGCCCGAGCGGTCCGCGAGGTGAGCTCGTACCTGGGGAACACACCCGCCGTGTGCCGCGGCTCCTACATCAACCCACGAGTCGTGGAGCTCTACGAGGAGGGCGTGACGGTTAAGCCGGCTCTGGACCGGCTGGGCAAGAACTCCGACTACGGACGGCCCGCCACCCACGGCGAGGTGGAGAAGGCCGTGCGCGAACTGCTCACCGAAGGCAGCACGGGGCGGAGCAGGGCGCGCAAACGGGCGGCAGCCGCCGGCCGACAACCCTGCGGAAAGAAACCTGCGTAAAAGAGCCCTGCGGAAAGGAGAAGGGACATGTCACGGGACCCAGTGGGCAGCGGGCGGGAGGACGGCGCCGCGCGCGTCGTGGTCGTCGGGGCGACCGGCAACGTGGGAACCAGCGTGGTGCAGGCGCTCTCGGATGACCCGGCCGTGGGGTCGGTGGTCGGCCTGGCCCGGCGCGTGCCCGGCTGGCGGCCGCCCAAGACCGACTGGCATCCGGTCGACATCGAGCCCGGTGGCGGCGACCTCGTACCGCTCTTCACGGGCGCGGACGCAGTGATCCACCTCGCATGGAAGTTCCAGCCCACCCATCATCCGGAAGAGACCTGGCGCACCAACGTCCTGGGCAGCATCCGCGTGTTCGACGCCGTGGCCGCCGCACGCGTACCCGCCCTCGTCCACGCCTCCTCGGTCGGGGCGTACTCTCCCGGCCCCAAGGACAGTACGGTCACGGAGTCCTGGCCGACCCACGGCTGGCCGCAGGCCGCGTACACCCGGGAGAAGGCCTACCTCGAACGGGTACTGGACACCTACGAACGAGCCAACCCCGGCATCCGTGTGGTCCGGATGCGCCCGGCTTTCCTCTTCAAGCGGGAGTCGGCCTCCGAGCAGCGCCGGATCTTCGCGGGCCGGCTGCTGCCCGGGCGCCTCGTCCGGCCCGGGTTGATCCCCGTCGTGCCCGATCTCCCGGGACTGCGTTTCCAGGCGCTGCACACCGATGACGCGGCATCCGCCTACCGGGCGGCCGTCACCCGCCCCGTACGCGGCCCCTTCAACCTGGCGGCCGATCCGCCGCTGGACGCCGCGGTCCTGGCCGGGATCTTCGGTGCGCGGAGCCTGCCGATGCCGAGCGGTCCCGTACGGGCCGCCCTCGCCGCGGCGTGGCGGCTACGCCTGGTGTCGGCCTCTCCCGATCTCTTCGACGCGGATCTGCGCTTGCCCCTGATGGACTGCACCCGGGCGCGGGAGGAACTCGAATGGGAGCCCCGCCGCACGTCCGTGGAGGCCTTCGAGGAATTCCTGTCGGGCCTGCGGGATGGAGCGGGCATGGACACCGCGCCACTCGCCGCGGACGGAGCCTTCGCCTCCTCCTCTCCCGGCAGGCAGCGGGCATCGGAGCAGTCGGCTTCCGGAGCGGTGAGGTGGAGTGCACGGCCGACGGGCGGGTAGCCGCAGACCATGGACGCTCAGGAACGCCCTCTGGCCCTCATCACCGGCGCATCCAGCGGCATCGGTCTGGAGCTGGCACACGAATGCGCGCAGCACGGATACGACCTCGTGGTGGCCGCGGAGGACGGGCTCGTCCACGAGGCGGCGGCGCGGCTGCGCGTGCACGGTACCGAGGTGCACGCCGTGCGCACCGATCTCGCCACGTACGACGGTGTCGAGGTGCTCGTGAGTGAGCTGCTTGCCTGCGGTCGTCCCCTGAGCGCCGCCTTCCTCAATGCGGGCATCGGCCGGGGCGGCCCTTTCCTCGAGACGGATCTGACCGACCTGGCCCGTGTGATCGACGTCAACGTCTCCTCCACGGTGCACCTGTCCAGGCGCCTGCTGGCGGCCATGGCCGAACACGGTCAGGGCCGATTGCTGATCACCTCGTCGGTCGCCGCCGAGCTGCCGGGGCCCTACAACGCCGTCTACAACGCCTCCAAGGCCTTCCTCCAGTCCTTCGCCCAGGCCCTGCACCACGAACTGCGGGGCACCGGTGTCACGGTCACCGCCCTGATGCCCGGCGCGACGGACACCCGGTTCTTCGTCCGGGCCGGCATGCTGGACACCCGTATCGGGCGCTCCAAGAAGGACGACCCCGCACGCGTCGCCCGCCAGGGCTACCGCGCGCTCATGGCCGGCCGGTCCCGAAAGGTGGCCGGCTCCGCACGCACCAGGGTCAGCGCGTTGCTCACACGGGGGCTCCCCGCCGAGGCCGCAGCCGCTCTGCACGCCCGCGGCGCGCGGCCCCACGGCAGCCGTAGCCACCTGTAGGCGATGCGGAACCAGGTGGAGGGAGAAGATCGTGACTGCGACGCAAGGCGAACGCCGGGTCGTGCTCGTACGGCATGCCAAGTCGGTCCCCAAGGAGGCCGCAGCCGCCGACTTCGACCGAGCCCTAGCGGACCGAGGCCGGCAGGCGGCCCCCCAGGCGGGCCAGTGGCTCGCGCATTCCGGCTTCCCGCTCGGCTTCGCGCTCTGCTCGTCGGCGCTGCGGACCCGCCAGACGTGGCAGTTGCTGGCGTCCCGACTGGCCAGTCCGCCGCCCGTCGCGTACGAGGACCGGCTGTACAACGCGGACTCCGACGCGCTGCTGGCGGTAGTGGCCGAGACGGACGAGGACATCAGCGACCTGCTGTTGGTGGGCCACAACTCCGGCATCCACGACCTGGCCGTCGCTTTGTGCGGAACCGGACCCGAGCACCTTCTCCGCCGGCTCCACGACGGATTCCCCACCTCGGCCGTTGTGGTCATCGCGCTGGCTGGGCCATGGAACGAGGCAGTGCCCGGGGCCGGCCGGCTGCTGGCGTTCTGGGCTCCGGGCGACTGACCGCCGCCCGGGAGGGGCGATGCCGGCCGTACGGGGTGTCTGCGGGGCGGGTCGGACCAGGTGGTTGACCTCGCGGATGACGGCATGCCGCGGGGGTGCCTGTCCGTCAGCGAATACCGTCGCCGGGTAAGGGCAGGCGCACTTCGTAGATCCTGTGAGCGGCCCGAACGAGCGGGCCGGTCCACCTCCACAAAGCTACAGACGAGGACGAAGGAGTACGGCGGACCGGTGGTGGCCGTCGACGAGGCCGGTGGCCGCCGCGTCGGCTGCGGAGACCTCGATCCACATGTCGGGTGCCGCCGACCGAAGTTGGGGGACGCGGCCGGTGCGGGTGCGGGTGTGGAACTGGTAGAGGGTGCGACCCGTGGTGAGCCAGAGGGGGTACGCGGTGTCGGGTTCTTCGGGGGGCGGGACGTACGGGGCTGTGCGCAGGACGGCCTTGCCCTGCGGGTTCAGGGACCTGTACGCGTCCTCGTCCTGCGGCGTTCCGGTGCGGAGGTCCTTGCCGTAGGTTTCGCAGTCCTCGGGCCCGCTGCGGAAGTCGCCGCGGGTGTACAGGCGTTCGGTGCCGTCGGGGTGCTCGGCGGTGCAGGGCCACTGGATCCCGCCGCGGTCGCGGAGCGCGGGCGATGACGGCCAAGGCCTAGTACTCCTCCAGGAACAGCTGACCGCTGGTGTAGAAGCCGATCGACTCGGGTCCCGGCCCGTCGAGGAGCGCCCGGGTACGGCCCCTGATGCGGTCCATTGCAGTGTCCCAGTCCGTCTCTCGCAGGACGCCGCCTTCCCTGACCAGGGGCCGGGTCAGACGGTCCGGTGAGGCGATCGACTGCCAGCCGTAGAGGTCTGTGGGATCGAGGCGCCCCCGGTTGACCCGGTCGCCGGCCACACCCCGGACGCCCACCAGGCGGCCGTCCCGGACCGCCAGCTCCATGGCGTCCCCGTTCGAGTGAAAGTTCGAGGCGGTCACGTACCAATGGTCGACACGCGCGGGCCCTTCGTCGTCCGCCCCGGAGGGGGAGTCGGGGAAGAACGAGTCCACGCGTTCTGGCCACGGCTCCCCCCCCCCGCCCGTACGGGGTGCGACGGCCCGCCGGCTCGGCGATCCGGTCCGGGGGCAGGATCGGCGCATCCGCGTCTTCGCGGTGCGGTTCTCCCTCCATGAAGGGCGCCTGCCCTTGCCAAGCCGCTCCACGCTCCCGTCGAGCCCGTGGATGCATCATTCGAGAGCTCGACGCACTCGGTCGTCGCCTGCGCGGCTGCGCGGCTGCGCGGCTGGTCGGGTGGTCTGGCGGGAACGGAGGGGGTTCGTGGGTAGTGGTGGGGCATACGTACGAGATGTCGCTGTGGTGGTGCCCCGAGGAAGGTCGCGTGAACCTGATCCCGTTGTCCAGAGCGGTTTCGCCGGGCAGACCGGCGCTGGAGCGCGCAGTGGGCGCGCTCCTGTGCGCAGGCACGGCCGCTGTCCTCCTCGGAGGATGCGGAGCACCCGAGGCCCGGGTGGACGGGGCACGGGCCGCGGGCGAGCGGTTCGAGCGTGCCCTGGCCTCTGGGGACCAGGAGTCCGCCTGTGGGCTGCTGGCGCCCGAGACGCGCGGGCAGCTGGAGCAGGATGAAGGTAAGGCGTGCCGAGAGGCGCTGGGTGCGGAGGAGCTGCCGACGGCGGGTGCGGTCCGCACGACCGAGGTGCACGGGCGGCAGGCCATGCTGAGACTCGTCGGCGACACGATGTTCCTGTCGCAGTTCGACGGGGGATGGAAGGTCGTTGCGGCCGGCTGCACCCCGCAGGGGGAACAGCAGCCCTACCAGTGCGTGCTGAAGGGCGGCTGAGGATGCGCTTCCTCTTCGTGACCTGTCTCGTTGTGGTGGTGGGCGGGCTCGGCTATTTCATCGCGATCGGGGCGATGCAGCGATGAGCGACGACGCGCGCGGGAAACCGCGACGGAGCGGGTTCTGGCGGGACAACAGCCTCACCCTGGCGTTCGGAATCGCGTTCCTGTTGGTCCTGGTCGGGCAGGCCTTCGCCGGACACGCCGAGTTCAACGACCAGTTGACCGTCGACGGTCTCCAGCGGATCGGTCTGGGGGAGTACGTGACGACCTCCGACTTCGCCGTGGACGTCACGGAGAACTGGCAGTCGGAATTCCTGCAGTTCTTCCTCTACATCTTCGGCACCGTATGGCTCGTCCAGCGGGGCTCACCCGAGTCCAAGGAACTCCACAAGATCGGGACCGAGTCCGATCGGGAGCAGCACCTGGGCGATCACGCCAGGAAGGATTCACCCCGCTGGGCGGGCACGAAGGACTGGCGGCAGATGTTGTACTCCCGCTCGCTGGGCGTCGTCATGGGGTGTCTGTTCATCGGGTCCTGGTTCGCGCAGTCGGTCGCGGGCACGGCGGCGTACGACGAACAGCGGCTCCGGCAGCTCCAGGACCCCGTCGGCTGGGGGACGTACCTGACCCTGCCCGACTTCTGGAGCCGCACCCTGCAGAACTGGCAGTCCGAGCTCCTGGCGGTTGCCGCCATGGTCATCCTCTCCGTCTACCTCCGCCAGCGCGGCTCACCCGAGTCCAAGCCGGTGGGCGCCGCCCACACGTCGACCGGCGTCGAGGGATGACGCTTGCGGTGAGGAGCAGAGCGGTGACTGAAACGGCACCGATCGTCGTGTTCGCGAACTTCCTTTCCGATTTGGCGGTGGATCTCGACGAGGGTCAGATCCTGACGACGTGGGCCCAGCAAGCGCCGCGGAAGGCGTGGCTGCTCCGGCCGGGGGACGTGTTCGTCACTCCCGTGCCGCTGAGCCGGGAATTCTTGCGGTACGTGTACGACCTGACGGGGGTGCCCCCGGAATCGGTGGCGGTCGTCGAGGTACCACCGGCCGGCGCCGTTCCAATGGCGCAGGCGGTGCGCGAGGCCGGCCTCGTCGAGCACCTCCGTGCTCTCGCGGGGGACCGGGGTGCGGCGCTGCTGCCGACGGCGCTCGATGCGTCGGCGATCGCGTTCGCCCGGGACATCGGCATCACGGTGCACCCGTATCCATCGGTCGAGGCCGCCGAGGTAGCGCTGCGGACGACCATGCTGCTCAACACGAAGACCGGCTTCCGCAAGACGGCCGGGCAACTGGGCCTGCGGCTGCCCGTGGGGCGGATGTGCCGGCGCCCGGAGACCGAAGACGTGGCCCGCGAACTCCTGCGGGACCACGAGCGTGTCGTGGTGAAGCCCGACCGTTCGGCGGGAGGGCACGGAATGCGCTTCGTGTCCCGCGACGATCTGAGGGGCGGGGCGAGTCTGCTGCTCGACACGGTCGGCGGGCCCGAGGGTCTGTGGGTGGTGGAGGAGTGCCTCGACGTAGCCGAGTCGGTCAGTATTCAGATGGACGTGGCCGCCGCCGGGGCACGCGCGCTCTTCAGCGGTGCGATGCGCACGGTCAAGGGCTCCTTCACGGGATACGCCTCTCCGTTGCCGCCGTCCTGCGCGCACGTGGCCGGCGAACTGGAGGAGTGGGGGACGGCCCTGGGCCGCCACCTCGCCGTCCATGGCTACGGCGGGCCCTTCGGCCTCGACGGACTGGTCGACGCGGACGGCGTCGTGTACGCGAGCGAGAGCAACATCCGTCGTACGGCCACCACCACCCCGCACGCCATGGTCACCCGCCTGACCGCGGGAACGGCCGAACCCCAACCGGCCTGGTCGGTGTCGAAGGGTTGGACGCGGAGCCCCATGGACTTCGAAACAGCCCTCGTCCGGCTGCGCGCGTCCCGCCTCGCGTTCCACCCGGAGCGTGGAGAAGGCGTGGTCCTCTACGCCGACGCGCCGCCCGACGGTCATTCCTGGCGGTACGCGGTGATCGCCAGGAGCGTCGGCGACGTGGAGGAGCAGGAAGCTGCGTTGGCCGAGGTCTTCGAATTCGAGGGTGGCTGACCCCACAGCGGACGGCGTAGGCGTGTCGCCCATCCTGGCCAAAGCCTGGTTTCGGACGAGCGCTCCGAGGGTGCGCCGGGTACACGAGCCTGGGGTGGCCGGCCGCGCCACCCGGTGCTGCGAAGTCTGGAGGCGTTGGTGGACGGGATCGTGCTGCTCAAGGAAGAGGCGGCGCCCGACACCAAGGATCACGTCCTGGAGAGCATCGAGGAGCACCACGTCGTGCTGTGGATGTTTTCCGAACTGAGGGACCTGGACGCGGCCGATGAGCGGTTCGACGCCAAGATGAACGTGCTGATGGAGAACGCCCGGCGGCATGGGCGTGGCGTGGCGGGGCAGGCGCGGGGCATCTGACGGTTCGATGCACAGGCGGCGACATGCGAAGCGTAGGCGTGGAAGAAGAGCTGCTGCTCGTGGACGCGGACAGTGGTGCTCCGCTCGCTGTGTCGGGGGCGGTGCTGGCGGCCGCGGAGCGCTCTGCCTGGCAGCGCCCCGATACGAGCGGTCGACGGAACCACGAGTTCGAGAAGGAACTGCAGAAGGAGCAACTGGAGTTCGCCACGAAGCCGGTCACCGAGATGGGTGAGCTCCAGGAGGAGATCGTCCGCATCCGCCGTGAGGCGGCGCACCACGCGGTGAGTGCCGGAGCCGTGGTGGCGGCGGTCGCGACATCCCCGCTGCCCGTCACGCCGTCGTTGAACGTCGGACGACGGTATCGATGGCTGGGCGAGCAGTTCGGACTGACCGCGCAGGAGCAGCTGACGTGCGGGTGCCACGTCCACGTGTCGGTCGCGTCCGACGAGGAGGGTGTGGCGGTCCTGGACCACATCAGGCCCTGGCTGGCCGTCCTGACGGCGATGAGCGCGAACTCGCCCTTCTGGCAGGGCGGGGACAGCGGGTACGGAAGCTACCGGAGCCGGGTGTGGAACCGGTGGCCGTCCGCCGGCCCGGTCGACATCTTCGGCTCCGCCGACCGCTATCACGAGCAGGTCCGCGCGATGATCGACACCGGAGTGCTGCGCGACGAGGGCATGATCTACTTCGACGCGCGCCTGTCGGCCACCTACCCCACCGTCGAGGTCCGGGTCGCCGACGTCTGCCTGGACGCCTCCACGCCGGTCCTGCTCGCCGCCCTCATCCGGGGCCTCGTCGAGACCGGGGCGAGCGCCTGGCAGGACGGACGGCCTCCGGCCAGGATCGGTACGAGTCTGCTGCGGCTGGCGTCCTGGCGGGCCGGCCGGTCCGGCCTGGACGGTCCCCTGCTGCACCCCGAAACCATGCGGGAGACGTCTGCCGAGAACGCGGTCGAGGTCCTGTACCGGCACGTGCGCGAGGCGTTGAAGGACCATGGTGATGACGAGCGGGTCCGGGAGGGCGTCGCGCACCTCTACGAACGGGGGAACGGCGCCCGCACGCAGCGCCGGCTGCACGCCGAGGGGCTGGAACTCGCATCCGTCGTCACTCGGTGTGCGGAGATCACGCTCCGGCCGTGAGGCGCGCGGCGGCTCGGGCAGGACTTTGGCTGTGGCCGAGGGCCCTGACCGATGACCCCGATCATCTGCAGCGGATTTCGAAGCCGCTTCGGGGGAGCGTGGGCATGCGGGACACACGCGTCGTCGTACACGGCCGTATGCGTCAAACGCGTTGGGCGCGGTGGAGGAGGGAGCGAAGGCCGTGCGCGCGCAGAGCGGCCCGTGCGGCGTTCGCGCCCGGGGCGCCGTGGACGCCGCCGCCGGGGTGGGCGGCGGAAGAGGCGAGGTAGAGGCCCTTGACGGGGGTCTCGGGGCGGCCGGTGCCGGGGGTGGGGCGGAAGATGGCCTGCTGGTGCAGGGCCGTCGTGCCGTTGTTGATGGCTCCGTTGTGCAGGTTCTCGTTCATGGCCTGCAGCGTGGTGGGGGCCAGGATGCGGCGGGCGCCGATGAGCCCGCGGAAGCCGGGCGCGAAGCGTTCCACCTGTGCTTCGATGCGGTCGGCCATGGCTTCCTCTTCGCGGGCGTCCCAGAGCCCGGTGATGTGGTCGGGGCCGGCGTCGGAGGCGATGTGCTGCGGGAGGTGGGTGTAGGCCCAGGCCGACTCCGTCCCGGCGGGGGAGCGGGTGGGGTCCGCGGTGGTCATCTGGCCGAACAGGGCGAAAGGCTCGTCGGGGACCTGCCCCATGGCGATCTGTGCGGCGAACCGGGTCAGGCCGTCGACGCCGTCGGCCACGTGGACCGTGCCCGCTCCGGCTGCCTGCGGCGCCGTCCACGGCACCGGGGCGGTCAGTGCCCAGTCGACCTTGAACGTCGCGAAATCCCACTGGAAGCGTTCCAGGTCCCGCAGGAGGCGGGACGGAAGGTGCTCTTCGCCGACGAGGTCCCGGTACAGGGCCAGCGCCGACGTGTCCGCGAGCACGGCCCGCCGCGCGCTGACGGATTCCCCGCCCGCGGTCCTGACCCCGACCGCCCTGCCACCGCGTACGACGACGGACGCGACGCGCTCCCCGCAGCGCAGGACGCCTCCGCGGCGGCGTAGGCGACTCACGAGGGCTCCGGTCAGGGCGCCGGCTCCGCCGACGGGGACCGGGAAGCCGTGGCTCTGTCCGAGCATCGACATCAGCCAGCCGAATCCGCCGCTGCCGGCCGCCTCGGGGGCCAGGTCGGCGTGCAGCGCGTTGCCGGCCAGCAGCAGTCGGCCACCGGCCCCGGCGAACTCCTCCTCGCCCAGTCGGCGCACCGGCAGGGCCAGCTTGCGGGCCAGCCGCAGGCCGCCGGAGGCGCGGAGTTTCGCGGCCAGGCGGATTCCGGAGCGGACCGGGGGGAAGGGCGTGAACAGGGCTTGCACGAGGTCCGGCCCCACCCGGGCCCACGTTCGGTACAAGTTCTCCCAGGCGTCGGCGTCGGCAGCGGCAAAGCCGGCCAGGCCGGCGCAGGTGTCCTGCACCCGGCGCTCCAGCACCGCGCACCTGCCGTCCAGCAGCGGGTGGGCCAGTACGGACGGGGCGTGGCTCCACCGCAGGCCCTCCGCGGCGAGGTCGAGACGCGCGAGGACCGGGGAGGCGGCGGCCAGCGGATAGAAGGCGCTGAAGACGTCCGAGACGTAGTCCGGGTGCACCTGGCGGTCACTGCGTACGGCTCCGCCGGGCTCCTCCTGCGCCTCCAGGACCTCCACGCTCCACCCGGCGTCGAGCAGCAGGTTCGCGGCCGCCAATCCGTTGGGGCCGGCGCCGATCACCACCGCGTCAGGCACGGAGCACCTCGCCCGACTGCTGCTCCACGACTCTGGCCAGGCGGGCCAGCATGCCCCGGTGCCTGAGCTGGAGGGCCGTTTCGATGACGGAGTTGTGCAGGGCCCCTCCCAGACCGCGCAACGGGTGCTCGTCGCAGACGACGAGAGTCTCCTCGCCCCACGGCCGGAGCTGGAGGAAGATCCTCGCGGTGCCCAGGACCTTGAAGGACGCCTCCAACTCCAGTTCCTTGCCGAGTTCCCTGTGGCGTACGGTCGTCACCCCTTCGGTTGACCAGGGGCCCAGCCGCACGGTGTAGCGGAGCCGGGATCCGACGTCCGGCCAGAGCTGATCGAGCGGTGTGGACTCGGACGGGCCCACCACCCATTCCCCGTACAGGGTCGGGTCTGCGAGTACGGCCCACACACTTCGAGGGGGGCGCCGGATGAGCTGATGACGGACGGCCACGGGGACTCCTGCTGCTACCGGAACGGCTTGGACGGGGCGCATAGCGCGACCAGGACCCGGGCCAGGAGAGGGCAAGACGGGCCCTGCCACCCGAGGACGCGTCACGCAGTCAGTGGCCGAGGGCGTTCTTGAGCTGCTGCTTGGTCATCGTGGAACGGCCCTCGATGCCGCGCTTCTTCGCCTCCTCGTAGAGGTCGTCCTTGGTACGTTCGGAGGAGCTGCCGCCGGAGGAGCTGCCGCCGCCACGGGACTTCTCGCCGCCGCGTTGCGAGGCGGACTTGCCCTGGGTGGAGCTGCGGCTCGCCGTCTTGCTCTCCCCCGATCGGGCGCGTTCCTTGTTCACTGTTCGGGAGGCCATCTCCTTCGCACGGCCTTCCGACATACCGCGCTTCTCGCCCGACTCCTTGATGTGTTCGTACTGACGCTCGCGCTTGGGGCTGGAACCTCGGGGCATGACGGAACCCTTCTTCGACGGTGTGATGTCACGGTCATGGTGCGCGTACCCCGATCGCGGCGCATCTCACGCAATTCGGACCCGGAGCTCTCGTCGCGAGGTCGGGCCGTGCCGTTCGTTGGGGCGCCTGGGCAGACCGGGATCCGATCGTCCGACGGGATGGGTGCGGGCGCGTTACTCCGGGACTTCTGCCAGGCTCGCACTGTGCCCTCACGGCAGTGGGCCGCGGGTTGTACCGCCGTATCGGAGGGAGACTCCGTGCAGACGTTCCTTCCGTTTCCGGCGTTCGACGCCTCGGCGGCCGTGCTGGATGTACGAAGGCTCGGCAAGCAGCGGGTCGAGGCCGTGCAGGTGCTGCGTGGCCTGGTCGTTCCGGGTTACGGATGGCGCAGGCACCCCGCGGTGCGGATGTGGGCCGGGTACGAGGAGGCTCTCGTCCGGTACGGGTTGGAGATCTGCGGGGTGTGGACCGCCGAGGGACGTGCCGATACCTGTGCAGTCACTCTGGTCCAGGACTTCGCGGCGTGGCGGCCGGGGGGAGCGCCACGGACGCAGGAGGAGTTGGCCGCCGACGGGGACGTGCCGCCGTGGTTGGGCGCACCGGACTTCCATCGAAGCCATCAGTCCGCGCTGGTGCGCAAGGATCCGGCCTTCTACCGGGAGCGCTTCCCGGGCGTACCTGACGACCTGCCGTACGTATGGCCCCGGTCCGACCGGGGTGCGGACGCAGTGCCGTGAGCGCGGGGCCCCCTGTGGGGAGGGGTCGGGCCCCGGCTCGGGAGCGCTCACGCCCTGCGGCTCAGGCGTCAGGTGCCTGCCGCCGCCTTCTCCCGGTGGCGGGCCCAGGCCCGGGCTTCCGGCGCGGTACCGCATCGGCCCCGGCATCGGCAGCGCGGTCCTGGGGGCGGCAGGAAGAGCGACCGCTTAAGGGACGCTCGGGTGGGCAGGCGCCTCACATGTCGATCGCCTGTTCGGGCCGGCTTGCCCATCGTCGGCCGAAAGGGCACGGGAGTGTACTGATGGCGTACGTGACCAGGTGCTCCACGATGAGCGAGGCCCTGGGGGGCCGACGGCGCCCCCGAGGCGCCGTGCACGTGGGAGGTTCCCCGTGTGCGGCTTGAGCGGGGAGGTGCGTTTCGACGGCCGGCGACCGGACCTCGCCGCTGTCGAACGCATGACCGACACCTTGGAGTCGCGGGGACCGGACGGCAGAGGGGCGTGGTCGCAGGGCGCGGTGGCGCTCGGGCATCGGCGCCTGAAGATCATCGATCTTTCCGAGTGGGGCTCCCAGCCCATGACCGATGCGCAGCTGGGACTGACCGCGGTCTTCAACGGTTGCGTCTACAACTACCGTGAGCTGCGTGACCGCCTGGAACGGCTCGGTCATCGCTTCTTCTCCCGCTCCGACACCGAGGTGGTCGTCAAGGCGTACGCCGAGTGGGGTTGGGAGTGCGTCGAGTCCCTCATCGGCATGTTCGCCTTCGCCGTCGTCGAACACCACACCGGGCGGGTCGTACTGGGCCGTGACCGGTTGGGGATCAAGCCCCTGTACACCGCGCAGGACAGCGGCCGGCTTCGCTTCGCCTCCTCGCTGCCCGCACTACTGGCGGGCGGAGGCGTCGACACCTCTCTCGATCCGGTGGCGCTGCACCAGTACCTGAGCTGGCACGGCACGGTCCCGGCGCCCCGCACCGTCCTGAACGGCGTACGCAAGCTTCCGCCGGCCACCGTCCGCGTCGTCGAGCGAGACGGTACGCACCGCGATCATTGCTACTGGCAGCCGTCGTACACCCGGCACTCCGAGTTCGGCGAGGACCCGGCGCTCTGGCAGGAGGCGGTGCACGACGCGCTGCGCACGGCGGTCCGGCGGCGCACGGTCGCGGACGTCCCCGTGGGCGTGCTCCTGTCGGGCGGGCTGGATTCCAGCCTGATCGTGGCGCTGCTCGCAGAGGCGGGACAGGAGGGCATCGCGACCTTCGCGATGGGCTTCGAGGCGGAGAACGGGGAGGACGGAGACGAGTTCCGGTATTCGGACCTGATCGCGCGACGGTTCTCGACCGACCACCACCAGCACATGATCCCGTCCGACCGGCTGCCGTCCGCGCTGGAAGCCGCGATCGGGGCCATGAGCGAGCCGATGGTGAGCCACGACGCCGTGGCGTTCCACATGCTGTCGGAGCAGGTTTCCAAGGAGGTCAAGGTCGTGCTCTGCGGCCAAGGCGCGGACGAGGTGTTCGCCGGCTACCACTGGTACCCGCAGATCGCCACGGCCGCCCGGCGGGATGTCGACGAGGCGTACGCGGACGCCTACTTCGACCGGACGCACGCCGAACTCACCGCCATGCTGCACCCCGGCCTCACCGCCGGCCACGACGCTTCGATGGAGTTCGTCCGGGCGCACATGGCCGCACCGGGGGCCACGACCGCCCTCGATGCGACCCTCCGCATGGACATCCACGCGCTCATGCCCGACGACCCGGTCAAGCGGGTCGACAACATGACGATGGCCTGGGGCCTGGAGGCGAGGGTGCCCTTCCTGGACCACGAGCTCGTCGAACTGGCCGCGGCCTGCCCGCCCCAGCTCAAGCTCGCACAGGGCGGCAAGGCCGTGCTCAAGGACATCGGACGCAAGATCCTGCCCCTCGAAGTCGTTGACCGACCGAAGGGCTACTTCCCCGTTCCCGCGGTCCGGCACATGGCCGAACCCGTGCTCGCTCGCGTACGCCATGCGCTCACGGCCCCGGAAGCACGCCGACGCGGCATCTTCGACCAGCGCCTGGTCCACGAGCTGCTGGAGGCACCCAACCGCCACCGCACGAAACGCGGGGCCAACACCCTGTGGCAGGTAGCGTCGTTGGAAATCTGGCTGCAGACACACGGAATCACGTGAGCGGTCGGCCTGAAGCGGAAGCCTGGGAGAGGCGGCCCATGCCCCTGGACCACACGAAGCGTCCGAGGCGCGCGCACCGACCGCCCCGCGGGGCGGCCGGTCCCCCCGGTGCCGGAGGGCTCCCGGCAGAAGACCCTCTGCCCGGTCCGGCCCCGGCGTCGGCCCCGGCGTCCGCCCCGGCGCCGGTTCGGATGGCCGATCGCGGCGTCGACCCGCCGACCCTCCTGGCCGCCCACGGATGCTGGTACCCGTCCGCCGACCCGACGGGCGAGCACGTGGCGTTCATCTGCGATCGGGCCGGGGTCCCCCAGCTGTGGAGCGGGCCCGCCCGGGGGACGGAGGTGCACGTGCTGGACGGCGATCCCGACCCGGTGACCGAGGTGTCCTGGTCGCCGGACGGGCGCTGGATCGCCTACACCTCGGCGCCGGGGGGCGGGGAGCACACCCGGGTGCTGGTGGTGCGCCCGGACGGCACCGGACGTCAGGTGCTCGCGGGCGCGGAGCCGGGGAGCTCGGCCCACCTCGGGTGCTGGACGCGTGACGGCACCGCCCTCGCCGTCACGGTCGCCCAGCCCTCCCGGGTGCACTCGCAGCACGCCGGACCGGGGCACCTGCTGTCAGAAGGGGAGGGGGCGTCGCCGACCGGCGGAGGGACACCGGGCGCGGCGTCGTCCGAACGCGACGGTCCCGCCCTCGGGCCGGCCCGGAG
Source organism: Streptomyces sp. NPDC058289 (assembly GCF_042880975.1). NCBI lineage: Bacteria > Bacillati > Actinomycetota > Actinomycetes > Kitasatosporales > Streptomycetaceae > Streptomyces > Streptomyces sp. NPDC058289. Next base: position 49,967 of record NZ_JBHVYI010000009.1, on the reverse strand, counting down.
TGGCGGGCTGGCGGCCTATCTCGTCGACCCGGACTCGGCAACCGCACCGGTCCTGCTGTTCGGCGAGGAGGGAGCTGCCTCTCTCCGGGTGTGCGACATGAGCGCGGACGGCCGCCTCGCGCTCGTCCGCCGAGGCCCGCGCGGCCGACGGGAGGCCCTCGTACTCGACACGGCTGCGGGCCGCACCACCTTCGCCCTGCACGTCGCCGACGGGGACCCCTGGATCGGCCGGTTCTCCGCCGACGCGCGGACGCTCTGGCTGCGGAGTGACGCGGAACGGGAGTTCGCGGCCCTGCTGAAGGTACGGCTGAACGAGGAGGGCAGGTCCCGGGGGCTGTCCGTCGCCGCCGAGCGGGAGCAGTCTGCCCTCGATCTGCTCAGCGTGCCCGACCACGGCCGGTGGGCCGCGCTCGCCTGGAACGCGCACGGCGCGACCGAGCTGGAAACCGTGGGGCTCACCCTCGACCGTACGGTCGGCGACATCGGACCGCGCCACCGTCCCGTCCTGCCCCACGAGGTGGTGACCCGGATCGCGCCCGTGGAGCGCGGCGCGCTGTTCGCCGCCCTCTCGGGATCCGGGCGCAGGCCCGGCATCTGGGAACTGGACGAGGCACTCGTCCCCGCGCGCACCGGCTGGTCGGCGCGGGACGAGGACGCGGTCCCGCCGGGGCGGCCTCCCGTACGCCCGGTGCCCCTGCGCTGCGAGGCCCGGGACGGGCTCGTACTCGGCGGCTGGTACTACCGTGCGCCGGAGCAGGACCCGGGCCGGCCGGCCCCTTGCGTCATCCACCTCCACGGCGGGCCGGAGGAACAGGAACGACCCGTCTTCAATCCGCTCTACCACGAACTCCTCGGCAGGGGCCTGGACGTGTTCGCCCCCGACGTCCGCGGCTCGTCCGGCTGGGGCCGGTCCTTCGTGGACGCCGACCTCGGCGCCGGCCGGTTCGCGGCGATCGACGACGTCGCCGACTGCGCCGCACACGTGGTCTCGCTCGGGTACGCCGACCCCCTGAGGCTCGGGGTGATGGGCCGCTCGTACGGCGGCTACCTCACCATGGCCTCCCTCGTGTGGCACCCAGACCTCTTCCGGGCCGGCGTCGCGGTCTGCGGAATGTCAGACTTCGCCACCTTCTTCGCCGGTACGGAACCGTGGATCGCGCAGTCCGCAGCCGCCAAGTACGGGCACCCCGAACGCGACCGGGAACTGCTGCGCTCCCTGTCCCCGATGAGCCGCATCGATCAGCTGCGCGCCCCAGTGCTGGCCGTTCACGGGGAGCACGACACGAACGTGCCGCCGACGGAGTCGGAGCAATTCGTCCGCGCGGCGCGCGACCGCGGCGTGCCTGCACGGGTGCTGACGCTGCGCAATGAGGGCCACGAATTCCTGCGGGCGGACAACCGGCGTCTCTACCGGCGCGCCGCCGCGGACTGGCTGGAGCGGCATCTCGGTCCGACCCCGTGACGGTGTCCTCTTTCGCCGACGGTCCCGGGGCAGGCGCGAGGCATGGACCAGTCGAAGGCGCCGGTACTCGATGCGTTGGCCGCCCACCACCGAGCGCGACGGATCGCCTGATGTGGCTGCGTTCATGAATGTGGTCCAGACCAAGCCCTTGACAGGTTTTTCGTTCACTACTTAAATCACTTTGTGATGAAAGGGCCCCCGGGCTCGACTTCTCACCGTCAATCCCTGTCGGCGCACCAGCCGCGAGGGTTCGCGCGCCCTCGGTATTTGTCATATGCATGCCACGGGGCGCCACGTCCTTCATGCTCCCTGGAAGGGAGAGTCATGCACCCTCCGCACTTATCCCGACGACTGCTGCTGTCTCTCGTCTCGGCCCTCACCCTCGCGTCGCTGTCCACCGGACTTGCGCAAGGTGCGCCCGCACCGGCGGCGCGGCCACCCGCGACTGCGGCCGCAGCGGCGGCCGCAGTCACCTTTGCCGACGAGTTCGACGGCCCGGCGGGCTCCGCCGTGGACGGCGGGAAGTGGCAGATCGAGACGGGCGACAACGTCAGCAACCACGAGCGGCAGTACTACACGGCGGGGAACCGCAATGCCGCCCTCGACGGCCAGGGCCACCTGGCCATCACCGCCCGCGGTGAGAACCCGGCCGACTATCAGTGTTGGTACGGCAGATGTGAGTACACCTCCGCACGGCTGAACACAGCCGGCAAGTTCACCACGACGTACGGCCGGGTCGAGGCCCGGATGAAGATCCCGCGCGGACAGGGCATGTGGCCCGCGTTCTGGATGCTGGGCAGCGACATCGGCCAGGTCGGCTGGCCCAACTCCGGTGAGATCGACGTCATGGAGAACGTGGGCTTCGAGCCATCCACCGTCCACGGCACCCTGCACGGACCCGGGTACTCCGGCTCCGGCGGAATCGGCGCCGGGTACGCCCTACCCGGTGGTCAGGTGTTCGCCGACGCCTTCCACACCTTCGCCGTCGACTGGAGCCCCAACGCGATCACCTGGTCCGTCGACGGCACCGTCTACCAGCGCCGCACCCCCGCCGACCTCGGCGGAAAGCAATGGGCCTTCAACAAGCCCTTCTTCCTCATCCTCAACCTGGCGGTCGGCGGCTACTGGCCCGGAGACCCCAACGGCAGCACGGTCTTCCCCCAGCAGCTCCTGGTCGACTACGTACGGGTCAGCACCGACAGCGGTCAGCCGGGTGGCGGCGGCCCCATCACGGGCCTCGGCGGCAAGTGCGTGGACGTCGCGGGGGCGGGTACCGCCAACGGCACCCCCGTACAGCTCTACGACTGCAACGGGACCGCCGCCCAGCGCTGGAGCGTGGGCACCGACGGCACCATCCGCGCGCTCGGCAAGTGCCTGGACGTGGCCTCGGGAGGTACGGCCGACGGTACGCCGGTCCAGTTGTGGGACTGCAACGGTTCCGCCGCCCAGCGGTGGGCCGTCCCCGCCGCTCAGGACGTCGTCAATCCGCAGGCGAACAAGTGCCTGGACGCCTCGGGCGGCAGCTCGGCCAACGGCACCCGACTGCAGATATGGACCTGCACCGGAGCCGCCCAGCAGAAGTGGACGGTGACCCGATGACCACGAGACTCCTGCCCAGGCCCACGGCGCGCGGTGCGCTGGGCACAGTGGCGGCAGCCGCCCTCGTCGCCGGTCTGAGCGGCAGTCCCGCGACCGGCGCGGCAGCGGCGACCGGCCAGATCACCGGCCTCGGCGGCACGTGCGTCGACGTCGCTGGGGCGAGCAGCGCCAACGGCACCGCCGTGCAGCTCTACGACTGCAACGGCACCAGCGCACAGCAGTGGAACGTCGTCGGCGACGGCACGATCCGCGCGCTCGGCAAATGCCTGGACGTGGCCTCGGGCGGCACCGCCAACGGAAGCCGGATCCAGCTGTGGGACTGCAACGGCAGCGCCGCCCAGCAGTGGTCGGCCACCGCGGCCCGCGACATCGTCAACCCGCAGGCGGACAAGTGCCTGGACGCGACGGGCAACAGCTCGGCCAACGGCACCCGGCTGCAGATATGGAGCTGCACCGGCGCCGCCAACCAGAAGTGGACGGCGCCGGGCGGGGGCGGTACCCCGGCACCCGGACCGGGGGCCATGGCCGTGGCACCGTACCTCTACAACGGCTGGGGGAGTCCGCCGAGCCCCACCACCGTGACGAACGCGACCGGCGTCAAGTGGTTCACCCTCGCGTTCGTCCTCAGCAACGGCTACTGCAATCCGCAGTGGGACGGCAGCCGGCCGCTGACCGGAGGTGTCGACCAGCAGACGGTCAGCACCGTGCGGACGAACGGCGGCGACGTCATCCCGTCCTTCGGCGGTTGGAGCGGCAACAAGCTGGAGAGCTCCTGCGGCAGCGCGGGCGAGCTTGCTGCGGCGTACCAGAAGGTCATCAACGCGTACGGGCTGAAGGCCATCGACATCGACATCGAGGCGGCGGCGTACGACAGCCCGACCGTCCAGCAGCGCACGGTCGACGCGCTGAAGACGGTCAAGGCCAACAACCCCGGCATCAAGGTGTACGTCACCTTCGGCACCGGGCAGAACGGCCCCGACAGCAGCCTGATCAACAAGGCAGCCGCGTCCGGACTGACCGTGGACAGCTGGACGATCATGCCGTTCAACTTCGGCGGCGCCGGCCAGAACATGGGCCAGCTCACCGTCCGTGCGGCCGAGGGTCTCAAGAACGCGGTCAAGAACGCCTACGGGTACTCGGACGACCTTGCCTACCGCCACACCGGCATCTCCTCGATGAACGGCATCACCGACAACGGCGAGACGGTCACCGTCGACGACTTCCGCACCATTCTCGGCTACGCCCAACAGCGTCACCTCGCACGGCTGACCTTCTGGTCGGTCAATCGTGACCGGCCCTGCACCGGCGGCGGAGCCGACACCTGCTCGGGCGTTTCCCAGCAGCCGTGGGAGTTCACCCGCGTCCTCGCCCAGTACAACGGCTGACCCCTCCCGTCCCCGCCCCCCAACCTCCCCCCACCCCCACTCATGCCGTACAGCCGGCACAGGAGAAAACGTGCTCAGCTCCCCACGCACGCCCGGAGCGGTTCGCCATGGCGCAATCCGGGCCCGCGTCACACGGCCCTGGGTCGCGGCCCTCGTGGTCGCCGCCTCGGCCGCTTCGGTCCTCACCACCCTTCATCCCAGCCAGGCCGCCACCCCACTGGCCGCCACCCCGAACGCTTCCGCGGAGGCGGCCGCCGACCTCCCCACGGGCTGGTCCACCGTCGTCAATGCCGGCAGCGGCAAGTGCCTGGACGCACGGTCGGCCGCGACCGCGAACGGCACGGCGGTGCAGCAGTACTCCTGCAACAACAGCACCGCGCAGCAGTGGAGCTTCACGCCGACCAGCGACGGCTTCGTGCGAATCGGCAACCGCAATGCGAGCACCCAGGTCGTCGACGTGAGCGACACCTCCTCGGCCGACAACGCGGCAGTGCACCTCTGGGCGTACGGCGGCGGCAACAACCAGCAGTGGCAAGCCGTCGACGAGGGCGGCGGCGCTTACCACTTCGTCAACCGCCACAGCGGCAAATGCCTGGACGTCCCGGCCGCATCGACGGCCGACAGTGTCCAGCTGGTGCAGTACACCTGCAACGGCACGGCGGCCCAGCGCTTCCAGGCTGCGCCCGTGAACACCGCGCCCGGGGATGTCGACCTCGGCCCGAACGTGGTCGTCTTCGACCCGTCGATGCCGTCGTCCACCATCCAGAGCCGGCTGAACTCCGTCTTCCAGCAGCAGGAGACCAACCAGTTCGGCTCCCAGCGCTACGCCGTGATGTTCAAGCCGGGTACGTACAGCAACGACGTCAACGTCGGCTTCTACACCCAGGTCCTCGGCCTCGGCCAGTCGCCCGACTCGGTGACGATCAACGGCGCCGTGCACGTGGAGGCGGACTGGTTCCCGCCGCAGAACGCCACCCAGAACTTCTGGCGCGGCGCAGAGAACCTGTCGGTGAATCCGACCGGTGGCACCGACCGGTGGGCGGTCTCGCAGGCGTCCGGGTACCGGCGCATGCACGTCCGCGGCAACCTCGAACTGAGCGACGGCGGCTGGGCCAGCGGCGGCTTCATGGCCGACAGCAAGATCGACGGACAGGTCCGGTCCGGCACCCAGCAGCAGTGGCTGACCCGCAACTCCCAGCTCGGCAGCTGGACCGGTTCCAACTGGAACATGGTGTTCGTCGGCAGCCAGGGCGTGCCGGGCAACACCTTTCCCAATCCGCCGTACACCACGGTGAACCAGACGCCGACGGTCCGCGAGAAGCCCTTCCTGTACGTGGACGGTGCGGGCGCGTACAAGGTGTTCGTACCGTCCCTGCGCACCAACTCCACGGCCACCAGCTGGGCGAACGGGAGCGCGGCGGGCAGCTCGCTCGGCATGGACCAGTTCTACGTCGTCAAGGCCGGAGCAACGGCCGCACAGATCAACGCCGCACTGGCCGAGGGCAAGAACCTGCTGGTCACTCCCGGTGTCTACCACCTCGACCAGACCTTGAAGGTGACCCGCCCCGACACCGTCGTCCTCGGACTCGGCCTCGCCACCTTCATTCCTGACAACGGTGTCACCGCCATGACGGTCGCCGATGTCGACGGCGTGAAGGTCGCGGGTGTCCTCTTCGACGCCGGAACCACCAACTCGCAGACCCTGATGGAGGTCGGCCCGGCCGGCGCTGCCGCGAACCACGCCGCGAACCCCACCTCTCTGCACGACGTCTACTTCCGGGTCGGTGGCGCCGCCGTCGGCAAGGCGACGACGAGCCTGGTCGTCAACAGCGACCACGTCATCGGCGACCACATGTGGATCTGGCGCGGCGACCACGGCAGCGGCATCGGCTGGAACAGCAACACGGCGGACACGGGGCTCGTCGTCAACGGCGACGACGTCACCATGTACGGCCTGTTCGTCGAGCACTACCAGAAGCACCAGACCATCTGGAACGGCAACGGCGGGCGGACGTACTTCTACCAGAACGAGATGCCGTACGACCCGCCGAACCAGGCCGCCTGGATGAACGGCTCCACCCAGGGCTACTCGGCGTACAAGGTCGCGAACTCGGTCACCAGCCACCAGGCGTACGGGCTGGGCAGCTACTGCTACTTCAACGTCAACCCGGGCGTGACCGCCGAGCGCGCCTTCGAGGCCCCCAACAACCCCAACGTGCGCTTCCAGAACATGGTGACCGTCTCGCTCGGCGGCACCGGGACCATCCGGCACGTCATCAACGACCGGGGCGGACCCTCCAACGCGTCCACCAACGTGGCCAACCTGGTGAGCTACCCGTGAGGCGCCACGCAGCACGGCTGTAGATCCTGTGGGCGCGGCTGAACGCCCTGCGCCGGCGGCTGCCCCTGCGCGTGCAGCACGGCGACTACGCGGCGTGCAGGGCGGGGCGCCGGTACGACCTGGTCATCGCGAACCCGCCGTACGTCCCCTCCCGGGAGACCAGGCTGCCCACGCACGGGCCCGAGCAGGCCTGGGTCGCAGGCCCCGACGGGCGCGGGGCCTGCGACCGGATCTGCGCGAGCGCCCCGGCCCTGTTGCGTTCGTTCATGGTCGCGGTGTGCACCTGCCGCCGCAGCCGGACGTACCCGTGGTGCGACAACAGGCACCGCCGCCGCGGGGGAGAGCGCACCGCCCCGCCACTGTCCTACGAGACACCGCTCGCCCACCTCCTGGGCACGCGGGACATGGATCACCTCGTGCGGCGGCCGCCGGGATTGAAGCGTCGTGTGCCGGGCAGGCGCCGCGTAGCCGGCATGTGGCCGGCCTGGTCGCCCAGGGAGGAGAGACCTCGTGAGCATGGTGAAGGAATCCATCGACATCGACGTGCCCGTGGGCAGCGTCTACAACCAATGGACCCAGTTCGAGGAGTTCCCCCGCTTCATGGAAGGCGTGGAAGCAGTTCAAGGGCTTCATCGAGGAACGCGGCCAGGAGAGCGGCGGCTGGCGTGGGCGGGTCGCCCCCACGGACGCCGACGCACGTAGGTCCGGGGGCATCCCGCCGGACCCGACGCCGCGCGGCTGACGTCCACGCCCCGGGGCAGGTTGGTGCCCCGGGGCGCCCCGGTGCCGCCCACACCACTGCGAGAGGAGCGCACCCATGAACCGAGCCGCGCTGTTCGACGTGGACGGAACGCTCACGGACACCAATCACCTGCACGTCACGTGCTGGTGGGAAGCGCTTCGGCAAGCCGGCCACGACGTCGAGATGCACGCCATTCACCGGGCGATAGGCCTTCCCGGCGAGGACTTGCTTGCGCACCTGCTGGGCGAAGACCGCGACACGAGCCAGGACGAGGTGCTCGGGGCGGCTCACGACACCCTGTACGGCACGTACTTCGACCGGCTTCCCCCAATGAATTCCGCAGCAGAGCTGCTGCGCGAGCTGGACCGCCGCGGCTGGCGCATCGTCCTCGTCACCTCCGCGAAGGACGCGGAGCTGGACGCGCTCCGCCGGGCCATCGAGGCCGACGACGTCGTCGCGGCGACGGCTACCTCCGACGACGTCGACGAGGGGAAGCCCGCACCCGACCCGGTGCACCACGCCCTCGACCTCGTCGACGCACCCGCGGACGGCGCCGTATTCGTGGGCGACACCGTTTGGGACATGAGGGCGGGCGTCCGTGCCGGCGTCTCCTGCGTGGGGTTGCTGTGCGGCGGGATCCCACGCGCCGACCTCGAGGAGTCCGGGGCCCGCGCCGTCTACCGGCACCCCGCAGACCTCCTCGAACACCTCGACCACAGCCCGTTCGACCTCAGTGTCGCCTCCGCCACACCCATGGCGTCGACCGACTCGTGAAAGAAGGGCCCGCCGTCATGACGGATTTCCACGTCGAAGGGCGACGGCCCACGGCCGCGGTCGTCACCGGGGCGGCCTCCGGGATCGGCCGGGCCACCGCCGTGTGGCTGGCCGCGGCGGGGATGGATGTCGGCATCACCTGGCACACCGACGAGAAGGGCGCCCAGGACACGGCGGCAGAGGTCCGGGCACACGGACGGCAGGCGCCGGTGGCACGGCTCGATCTGACGGAGCTGCCGGAGGCCGCGGGCGTGATCGACCACCTCGCCGACGAACTGGGCCGGATCGACGTGCTGGTCAACAACGCGGGCACCGGGACGGCCACGCCGTTCCTTGACATCGACCTCGCCACCGTCCGGCAGGTGCTCGACGTCGACCTGGTGGGACCGTTCCTCTGCTCCCAGCACGCGGCGCGCCGGATGATCACCCAGGGGAACGGAGGCCGGATCGTGAACGTCACCTCCGTGCACGAACACCAGCCCCGGGTCGGCGCCGCCCCCTACTGCGCGGCCAAGGGAGGACTCGGTCTGCTCACCCAGGTCATGGCTCTGGAGCTGGCCGAGTACGGCATCACCGTCAATTCGGTGGCCCCCGGAGAGATCGCCACGCCGATGACCGGCCAGGAGGACGAGGACGTCCGCCGTACGTCGCGCCCCGGCGTCCCGCTGGGCCGGCCCGGGGACGCCCGGGAGGTGGCCGCCGTCATCGCTTTCCTCGCCGGGGAAGGGGCCTCGTACGTCACCGGCGCCTCCTGGGCGGTCGACGGCGGAATGCTGCGCATGGGGCCGATGGCGGGCTCCCACCTGGCGGACCACGGCTGGCGGCGCCCTTGAGGCCCGATGCGCACCCGCAGGTCCAGCGTCACCCGCGAGGGTCAACGGAGCGTGCCCGCAGCCCCTGGTTCGGGGGGATCGTCATGTCGGCGCTGGCGTGTACGCACGGCAGCCGTCGACCTGGGTGTTAAACAGCGGCACCACCCACAGCGGCCCGAGGAGCGGACGGATGAATCAGACCCCGGCACCCCACCCCGCGGCGGCAGACGGCGGCCCCGCAGCGGCCGCGACGACCCGGGCCGTGCTCGGGCGTGCGACCGGAGTGGTCATGGCCCTCGTGCCCTGTACCGCGGAGACCGCTCGTCGCATCATCCTGGGCGCAGCCCAGGCGGCGGGCGTCACCCTTGAGGTGATGGCGTCCACCGCCGCCGCGATGCACAGCCCGGACGGAGAGGTCGACCCGGCCCTCGAACAGGCGCTGCGCACCGTGATCGGCTACGCCCAGGTGCCTCCGACGCCGTTGTCGGCGGGAACCGCCGCACTCCTGCCCACCCCGTTCGTACTCCGCGGCCACCTGAGTCACCTGAGGGCCGTGCGGCGACGCACTATGACCGCGCCCGACGATCCCACCCAGCGCGCCGCACTTGAGGATGCCGTGTACACCCTGTGCGTGCTCATGGGGCAGCGCAGCGCACACGGCGCGCTCACCGCCGCCGAGCACCTGGTGGCCACCCACCTGCTCCCGCCCTCCGAGCCGTCCGAGCCGTCCGAGTCGTCCGGCCCCGCACGGTCCTGCGCAACCGCTCTGGCTGACACTGACACGGCACCACTACGGAGCGCACCGTGAGCAAGAACAAGCACCCTCGCACCACCACCCCGTCGCAGGCTCCAGGCGAAAGTGGGACCCGGAAGCTCGGCAGCAGGCTGAGGAAGCCATCATTCCCACAGGTCAGGGTGGTGAGGCAGGCGACGTCCTGACGCCCAACACCGGGGCGCAGCGCCGAACGGCGAAGGCGGCGAAGGAAGGGAAGTCGAGTCGTAAGCAGGAGCAGGGCCGCAGCTGAGGCGGCCCCGCTCGGGAGTCAGCGGCATGCGGGCCGCGGTTTCTGCGCTCCGCATGCCGCTCCGCATGCCACATCGCACGGCCGGGGGCGGTCGGTCAGGGACGCGAACACGGGTCGGCGCGATCGCACGGCGGCGTACGACGAACGGCAGCAGTGGGGCGAAAGCCGGGTGCGGGTGCTGCCCGAGGGTTTCCGGCGCCGCGGGGGATGTGGGCGGGCTCCAGTGGGTTTGTCCGGGAGAACGTGGGCAGGCGGTTGGCGAGGCAGGCAGTCGACTGCCATCGCTGCGCACACCGGGCGGGCCGGTCCGGCACGTGGGTTCCCCACTGAGCCGGTCGGCGCGCCGCAGGCCGGCATGAGGCCCACGCGTTGCGTTGAGGAGCCCTCTGAAAGGAATTTTCCCATGACTGAGAAGGCCAAGGGCAAGATGGAACAGGCCAAGGGCAAGGCCAAGGAAGCGGCCGGCAAGGTCACCGGTAACGAGCGCATGCAGGCCGAAGGCAAGGTGGACGAGACCAAGGGCAAGGCAAAGGAAGCCATGGCCGAGGCAAAGGACCGCGCCCGCGGCGCCAAGGACTCTTTGAAGGGTCGCAACGACGAGGTGTGACGATCGCCGAGCCGTCTTCGCCCCCCGACGCTACTGCGTCGGGGGGCGATCGGCGGTGAGGGCGGATCAGGGCGACAGCGTCCCGCCCGCACCGCTCGCGACCGTCCGGCGTGGTGTGCGGGCCCGCCGGTGTTCGGCCCGTTCGGTGTCCAGGGGGCGCGTTACGTATCCGATGCCGGTTCGGCGGCGTGCCACACGGTGGTGGCATTGCAGAACTCGCGGATGCCGTGGCCCGAGAGCTCGCGGCCGTAGCCGGACCGCTTGACCCCGCCGAAGGGCAGGGCCGGGTGGGAGGCGGTCATTCCGTTGAAGAAGACACCGCCGGCCTCGACGTCCCGTACGAAGCGCTCCTGTTCCGCCTCGTCACTGGTCCAGATGCTTGAACTCAGGCCGAAGGGTGTGTCGTTGGCCGCTTCCACGGCCTCGTCAAGGCTCTGTACCCGGTACACGGTCGCCACGGGGCCGAAGGCTTCCTCATGGTGGATGCGCATGTCGGGGGTGATCCCAGTGAGTACGGTCGGCTCGTAGAACCACCCCTGCCGGAGGTCCCTCGGCCGTCGGCCGCCGCACAGGACCGTGGCCCCGCGCTGTACGGCGTCGTCCACGAGTTCCTCGACGTCGGTGCGTCCCTGCTCCGTGGCGAGGGGGCCCACGTCGGTGGACTCGGCCATCGGGTCGCCGACGGTCAGGCCGGCCATCCGGGCCGTGAAGAGGCGGGTGAACTCGTCGTGGACGTCCGTGTGCACGATGAAGCGCTTGGCCGCGATGCAGGACTGGCCGTTGTTCTGGACGCGGGCCGTCACGGCGACCCGTGCGGCCCGTTCGACCTCGGCCGACGGCATCACCACGAACGGGTCGCTTCCGCCCAGTTCGAGGACGGTCCTCTTCACCTCGTCGCCCGCGATCGCGGCGACCGAGCGGCCCGCCGGCTCACTGCCGGTGAGTGTCGCGGCGGCGACCCTGCGATCCCGGAGAACGCCCTCAACCGCGGTCGAGGAAATGAGCAGTGTCTGGAAGACCCCTTCGGGAAACCCTGCGCGCCGGAAGAGGTCGCCCTGGTACAGCGCGGTCTGCGGCACGTTCGAGGCGTGCTTGAGCAGGCCGACGTTACCCGCCATGAGGGCGGGGGCGGCGAAGCGGATGACCTGCCAGAGCGGGAAGTTCCACGGCATCACCGCCAGGATCACGCCCAGGGGGCGGTAGCGGACCCGGGCCCACGCGGCTCCGGAGTCCGCCACGTCCGAACCGGCAGGCTGTTCGTCGCCGAGCAGCCCCTCGGCGTTGCGCGCGTACCAGCGCATGGCCTTCGCGCATTTGGCGGCTTCCGCGCGAGCGGCCGCGAGTGGTTTGCCCATCTCGGTCGTCATCGTGCGGGCCACCGCCTCCTGGTCCTGATCCAGCAGGTCCGCGGCGCGTTCCATCAGGCGGGCCCGCTCCGGGAAGGTGGTGAGGCGGTAGCTGCGAAACGTGGAGGCGGCCTTCGCGAGGCGTTCGTCGATCTCCCCGGTTCCCAGCTCGTCGTATGTCCTCAACGTCTCGCCGCTGGCAGGGTTGACCGTCGCGATGGGCATGGGTGGACCTCCTCTTCCTCGGTGCCTTGACCTGGTAGATCGGTGCCTTGACCCGGTAGAGCCGGCCGGTCGCGCAAGGCAAGGCGGAAACGCACCGGACCGTATCGGCGACTGCCCCTTACGTCAGGGACCACGCGCGCTGCTTGTCGGCCGGGGCGTCGGATTCACCCGATTGGTGATCACCCGCTCAGGAGCTCCCGGCCCGGACGCACTGCGCCGGGCCCGTGCCGCAGCAAAGGGCGGGACGACGCGCGGTTCACGAACCCGGCCGGGGCCCGGCCGCCGGTCGTAGGTGGCTGTCGAGGGTACGGGGCGCGGCAGGCCCGGGGAGTTCGCTCGTGAAGACCTGGGCTGCGCGGCGGCGGCGCCTCTTCGATCTGCTTCGCGAGCCGTGCCAGCTCCGGACCCCCGTCTCTGCCGTGGTGCTGCGCGGAGATCCTCTGGGCGAGGCGTACGCCCGCACCCGAGCCGGTGAGGTGATCGTTCAGGTACACGGTGAGGAAGGACGTCCCGGACCCAGCCCGGGCAAACGTCTCGACGGTCCGGCCGTTTGGCGGTGGATCGTGGGGTAGGCGATTCAGGGGGAGCCCAGCCACTACCGGACACCAAGGAACGATCATGAAAGCTGCAGTGTACGAAGGGCCGCGGACGGTGAAGGTCAAGGACGTTCCCGACGCGAGGATCGAGCACCCCGGCGACATCCTCGTGAAGATCACGACCACGAACATCTGCGGGTCCGACCTCCACATGTACGAAGGCCGGACCTCCTTCGAGACGGGCCGGGCCATGGGCCACGAGAACCTCGGCCAGGTCGTCGAGGTGGGTGCGGCCGTCAGCAAGGTGAAGGTCGGGGACTGGGTGGTGTTGCCGTTCAACATCGCGTGCGGCTTCTGCAAGCAGTGTGAGCAGGGCCTGACGAACTACTGCCTCACCATGCAGCCGAAGCCCGACATGGCCGGTGCCGCGTACGGTTTCGCGGAGATGGGCCCGTACCAGGGCGGGCAGGCCGAGCTCCTGCGCGTTCCGTACGGCGACTTCAACGCTTTGCGTCTGGGCGAGGACGCGGCCGAGCGTCAGCTCGACTACGTGATGCTGGCCGACATCTTCCCGACCGGCTACCACGCCACCGAGATGGCCGGGGTGAAGCCCGGTGACCAGACCGTCGTCTACGGCGCCGGCCCGGTCGGGCTCATGGCCGCCTACTCGGCGCTCATCAAGGGCGCCGGACGGGTCTGGGTGGCCGACCACCAGCCCGACCGGCTCCGGCTCGCCGAGCAGATCGGCGCCATCCCCATCAACACGGCCGCGCAAGACCCGGCCGAGGTCGTCAAGGAAGCCACTCTCGGTCTCGGCGCGGACAACGGCTGCGAATGCGTCGGCTACCAGGCGCACGATCCCCAGGGACAGGAGGACGCCACCCTCACCATGAACGGCCTCATCGACGCCGTCCGCTTCACCGGCAGCCTCGGAGTCGTCGGGGTCTTCGTCCCCGAGGATCCCGGAGCGGCCGAGGTGCAGGGGGAGCTCGCCGCCCAGGGCAAGATCCCGATCGATTTCGGCAAGCTCTGGTTCAAGGGACAGACGCTCGGCACGGGCCAGGCCCCGGTCAAGCGGTACAACCGCGCCCTGCGCGACCTGATCGCCGGCGGCCGGGCGAACCCGAGCTTCCTCGTCTCCCACGAACTCGACCTGGACGAGGCTCCCTCGGCGTACGAGCACTTCGACAACCGCGACGAGGGCTGGACCAAGGTCGTCCTCCACCCCGACGGCACCCACCGCTCCGGCCGACGCCCCGCATCCTCGCACGCCACGCTGCAAGAGCTGCGACACCGGGCTGCGGAACGCGGAATCGAGGGCCGCTCCCACATGAACAAGCACCAGCTCGAAGAGGCCCTCGGGGTCTGATCGTTGCGGGGTCGCCCACACGCGAGCGGCGTCGGGCCGGGCCCCGCGACTGGAGCCGCCGTACCGGGGTGGTCGCCCGATCAGGGTCGCTCGTACAACGGCGTGAGCACGTCTCGTGGAACGGCGTCTCGGACAACGGCGCGAGCACGTGAGGAGGAGACCATGGCCGACGCCAAGAGGCTGGCGAAATACCACCGGCGGCGGGACTTCGCGAAGACGGCGGAGCCGCGGGGAAGGTCTGCGGGGAGTCGGGCCGGTGCGCCGTCGTACGTCGTGCAGATCCACGACGCGCGCAGCATGCACTTCGACTTCCGGCTCGAAGCCGATGGCGTACTGAAGTCCTTCGCCGTGCCCAAGGGGCCCTCCAGGGACCCGCACGACAAGCGGTTCGCCACGCCCACGGAGGACCATCCGCTGGAGTACCGCGAGTTCGAGGGCGTGATCCCGCAGGGCGAGTACGGCGGCGGCACGGTGATCGTGTGGGACGAAGGCACCTTCCGCAACGCCACGTCGGACCGCGACGGCCACGAGATTCCTCTCGCCGAGGCTCTGGAGCGGGGGCACGCGTCGTTCCGCCTCGACGGCCGCAAGCTGCACGGCGGCTACGCGCTCACCCGGATCCGCGGCACCGGGGACGGGGAGCGCGAGGCGTGGCTCCTGGTGAAAGAAGCGGACGAGCGGGCCGCCGCCACCGGTACGCCCGACCCTCGGCGGGCGAGGTCGGCCCGCAGCGGCCGCACGCTCGGGCAGGTCGCGGCGGCCGCGGCATCGGGCGGGTGAGCCAGGGTGAAGACGTCGCCCCTGGACCGGTTGAAGGAGGAGCACCGACGACTACTGAGCCCGGCACCGCCGTCGCCCGGCACACCGATGCTCGCCACCCTCACAGCTCGCCGCGCCGGGTCCGCCCGGACGACCGCCGGGCTGCTGCGCCATCCCCGCTTCCTGGGGCTCCGCGACGACAAGCCCGCCCGCGAGGTGGTCCGCGAACGACCGGAAGGGAAAGCCAGATGACGGCGACGAAGGCATCGACCGGGACGAGGCGCATACGAGCGGGCCGCCGGACCGTCGAGATCGGCCACCCGGACAAGGTCCTCTTTCCCGGGGACGGCATCACCAAGGCGGACCTCGCGGCCTACTACCGCACCGTCGCCGGCGTGATGCTGCCCCACCTGCGCGGACGCCCCCTGATGCTGGAACGGCACCCGGACGGGACGCGGGGCCCCGCCTTCATGCAGAAGGACGTGCCGGACCACTTTCCGGACTGGATCCACCGAGCCCAGCTCCCCAAACACGGCGGCACCGTCACCTACGCCGTCTGCGACGACACCGCGACCTTGCTCTACCTCGCCGACCAGGCGTGCATCACCCCGCACCGTTTCCTCTCCAGAGCCGACCGCCCCGACCACCCCGACCGGCTGGTGTTCGACCTCGACCCGTCCGGAGACGATTTTACGGTCGTACGGGAAGCCGCACACGGCCTCCGCGAGCTGCTGGACGAGCTGGAGCTGCCGTCCCTGCTCATGACCACCGGATCACGGGGCCTGCACGTGGTCATACCCCTGGACCGCCGGGCGCCCTTCGACGACGTACGCTCCTTCGCCCACGCCGCAGCCGACGTCCTCGCGGCCCGCGACCCCGGCCGGCTCACCACCGAGCCGAGGAAGAAGGATCGCCGGGGCCGCCTTTACCTCGACGTCCAGCGCAATGCCTACGCCCAGACCGCGGTCGCCCCCTACGCCGTACGCGCCCTGCCCGGAGCCCCGGTCGCCGCGCCGTTGGCCTGGGCCGACCTCGACGACCCCGGACTCACCGCACGCCACCGCACCCTCGCCGACGCCGAGTTGCTCCTGGCCGAGAACCCCTGGCACGCCCCTCCCCGGCCCCGCTCGCTCACCAAGGCCCGACGGCTTCTGAGCGCAATGGTCCCGAACGGGGAGAAGACGCCGTGACCCGTAGTACCACGGTCCGGGACCTCCTGGACGAGCACGGACGGACCCACGCCGAGGAGGCCGGCATCCGGCTGCGGAACACGCCCGCCCCGCTCTACCAGCTCCTGACGCTCTGCGTGCTCTGCTCGGTACGGATCAAGGCCGACATGGCGGTCGCCGCGGCCCGTGAGCTCTTCGCGGCCGGAATGCGCACACCCCGCGCGATGGCGGCCGCCTCCTGGCAGGACCGGGTCAACGCCCTCGGACGCGCCCACTACCGCCGCTACGACGAGACCACCGCCACCGCACTGGGAGAGGGGGCGGAACTGATCCTCGCCCGCTACCGCGGAGACCTGCGCCGCCTGCGCGACGCCGCCGACGGGGACCCCGGCCGGATCCGGGAACTCCTCCAGGAGTTCCCGCGGATCGGACCGGTCGGAGCCGACATCTTCTGCCGCGAGGCCCAAGGAACCTGGCCCGAATTGCGCCCTGCCTTCGACAGCCGCGCCCGCGCCGCCGCCGGTGAGCTCGGGCTTCCGAAGACACCTGCCGGCCTCTCCCGCCTCGTCGCTGCCGAGGACCTGCCGCGTTTCGCGGCCGCCCTCGTCCGGGCCGGCCTCTCCTGAGCAACCCGGCCGGCCTGTCGTACGGGACCACGCGGCCGCATGAAGGTCACACCTCCGGGCAGGGGACGAACGGAGCCCGCCGGGCCCGGCCCCCTGGACCGGTGTTCGGGATCGCCGAGGTGCTGCAGCCGGGCTGGTGCCGTGTCGGGCAGGTAGCCCCCCTTCACTCCGGCGGGTCTTCCTCCGTCCCCTTCGGGGAAAGGTGGTACACGGCGAAGGCGCGGTCGATGACGGCCATCGCGACGTTGCGGACGCGCACACCGCCTGCCGTCATCCCGTGCTCGGTGCCGAGGTGGGCGTGGCCGTGCACGGCGAAGTCGGCTCCGGCCGAGTCGATGGCCTCCGCGAGGTGGTAGCTGCCGAGGAAGGGGTGGATCTCCCGAGGCTCGCCGGCAAGGGTGTCGGGCACGGGGGCGTAGTGCGTGAGCGCGATGCGCAGCGCGCAGTCCCCGTCGAGATCGCGCAATGCCTTCGCGAGGCCTTCTGCGCAGCCGCGGCTGTGGCGGATGAAGGCCTTCATCTCCGGTTCGCCGAACTCGCTGCCGCTGCGGCCGGCGAAGCCCCCGCAGAAGCCCTTGGTCCCCGCGACGCCGACCCGTGTGCCGTTGACGTCCATGACCACGCTGTCGCCCTCGAGGACGCGCACACCCGCTGCGGTGAGTTCTCGGGCGACGGCTTCTTCCTCATCGCTCTGGTAGTCGTGGTTCCCCAGCACCGCGACCACGGGCACCGGCAGACCGGCCAGCTCGGCGGCCACCACCCGGGCCTCCCGTACGGTGCCGTGCCGGGTCAGGTCGCCGGCCAGGAGCAGCATGTCCGCGCATGCGCCGAGGGTGTCGAAGGCCGGGCGCAGCAGCCCGGCGCTGTCCGGGCCGAGATGGATGTCGCCCACCGCCGCCACCCGGATCACGACAGGTCCTCGGGGTGGTCGGGCGCGCCGTGGTGGCTCACGTCGAGGTCCGCGTACCAGTCCGTGCCCGCCAGTTCCTCCGCGGCGATCCGCAGGACGGCCGCGCGCGACTCCTCGTCGGTGACCCTGCCCCGGACGAACGCCCGGCCGTCGCGGGTTTCGACCCGTACGCCGATCTCGGCGACGTCCTCGCGGGCCAGCCGGTCACGCAAGTGTTCGATGCGGTACTCAATGCCGTCGGCGGATGTCATGCCCCGCCCTCCGTTCGTTCCCGGCGGTCGATGACGCGGAGCCGTTCGAGCAGGTACAGGAAGGCGTCCGGCAGCGGGTCGTCCCGGTGGTCTTGGTCGAGGCGCTCCCAGTCGATCTGTTCCCGGAGCATTCGGGCCATGGGCAGCAGGTCGCCGAAGTCGCAATAGTGCTCGCAGAGCGCGGCGAGGCGGCCGTCCATCAGGTCGGTGGGAGCCAGGACGGGCATGCACACCGAGTCCACGGCTTTGACGCTCGCCCGCTCCAGGAGTTCCGCACTCACCGGGCGCCGGGCCAGTTCGAAGATCAGGTCGATCTCCTCCCCGCCCGAGCGGCCCTTGACCAGCCAGTCCTCCGGAGCGTGGCGGATCGCGATGCCGCCGTCCTCCAAGGCCTTGATCGCGGCGTCGGCGTCCTCGGGCCGCACACAGAAGTCCGTGTCGTGCTGGAAGCGGGCCGGCAGTCCGTGGGCGAAGGCGGCGACGCTGCCGGCGAGCGCGAAGGGCTGCCCCGAGCGCTTCAGCAGGGCCGCCACGTGCTTGGTGGTCTCCAGGATCGCCTGCGTGTGGTCCTTCGGCAGTCGGCCGTCGTCCGGAGCGGCGCCGCCGGGGGACTGCGGAGGGGAGGCTCCCTCGTGGGGATGGACGCTCGTACTGGTCATGGTCTGCCTCACGATCTGATCGGCGCACCCACTTGCAGAAGAGCGGGTAACCCGTCCGGCGCCGTCGAAACGTCCCCGTGGAGGGCCACCGACCGCCTCAGGCGACGGCCGGTACCGCAAACAGGAGTTTCCCGAGGGCGGGCACGCCCCCCTCCGCCAGGACCCGTCGCTGCCGGTCCGCGGGCGTCCCCTCTCGCAGCAGGCGGCCGAGCGGGGTCGCTGCGGTGCGGGGGGGCGAAGGGCCCGGGGAGCCGGGTGGCCACCGGCCGGTCGGCGTGTGCGGGACAGCGAACCGGGTACGCGCGTGCCATGTTCCCCTTCAGCGACAGCACGCTCGGTCTCCTGGCCCGCGGCTACTCCTGGCTGCCCGACAAGATGCGCACCACGACGGACGGCACGTTCCGGACCCGCCTGCTGGGCAGGCCCGCGATCGCCCTGCGCGGGCCGGAAGCCGTCCGGTTCTTCTACGACGAAGACCACGTCCGAAGGGCGGCCGCGCTGCCCGGTCCCGTGCTCGACACCCTGTTCGGCCAGGGTGCCGTCCACACGCTGGACGGTGAGGCGCACAGGGTCCGCAAGGCGATGTTCATCGCCCTCCTCAAGGACGACAAGGGCGTCGCCACGCTCGGCGGCAACCTCGTCCGGCGGTGGAGCGAGGCGGTGTCCGGATGGGGACGGGACCGTGTGGTGCTCTTCGACGAGACCGCCAGGGTGCTGGCCTCGGCCGTGTGCGACTGGGCCGGTGTCGCGCTGTCCGACGCGGAGGTCACCGAGCTGGCCCGCGACTGCGTCGCGATGGTCGACGGCTTCGCCACCGCGGGGCCCCGGCACCTGCGCGCCCGCCGTGCCCGTGCCCGTCAGGAGCGGGCTCTGTCCGCCCTGATCGCCCAGGTCCGCAGCGCCGGGGAAGCCGGTGCCAAGGGTTCGGCCCTGGAGGTGGTGGCCTGGCACCGTGACCTGGACGGCGACCTCCTGGACCCGCACACCGCCGCGGTCGAGCTGCTGAACATCATCCGGCCCACGGTCGCCATCGCCTGGTTCGCCGTCTTCGCCGCCCACGCGCTGCACCGCCGGCCCCACCACCGTGAACTCCTGCGCTCGGATCCCCACGGGGTGCACGCCGAAGCGTTCGCGCACGAGGTGCGGCGCTTCTATCCCTTCGCACCCTTCGTCGGCGGCCTCGCCGCCCGCGGCGCGACGTGGCGGGGCGAAGCCATCCGCGAGAACACCCTGGTCCTCCTCGACCTCTACGGACAGAACCACGACCCGGCCCTGTGGGAACACCCCTACCGCTTCGACCCGCACCGTTTCACCGGCCCGCGGAGCGCGGCTGATCCGCTCGCCGACCTGATCCCGCAGGGCGGCGGCGATGCCGCTCACGGTCACCGCTGCCCCGGCGAGGACATCACCGTGAGCGTCCTGTCGACGATCGCTGCGGAACTCGCCCGCCTCGACTACGACGTCCCGGACCAGGACCTCACCATCCCGTTGTCCCGCGTGCCCACCGCGCCCCGCGACGGCTTCGTACTGAGGCTGTCGTAAGGGCTGTCGTAAGGGCTGTCGTAAGGGCTGCCGCAAGGGGAAAGCCGCCGCCGCGGTGCACCTCACGGGTTCCCGGCCAGGCTGGAGTACGCGTCAGCCGACTCGAAGACCGACCGCCAGCGTCAGTTCAAGGACTCGCTGTGGCGTTGCGAGATCGGGAAACAGCTCCCGCAGCTGCGACATCCGGTACCGGACCGTCTGGGGATGGACGAACAACGCCGCCGCCACCTCGTCCCGCCTGCCCTGGTGCAGCAGCCACGCCCGCAACGTCTCCTCCAGCCGCCGTGCGGTCGCGACAGGCAAGGTCCGCAACGGTGCGAGGGCTCGAGCGCGCAGGTCTGCGAACGCGTCCGCGTCAGCGCTCAGCACCAGCTCGGGCAGGTGGTCCTCGGTGTCGCGAATGTCAGAGGAGAGGGAGCGTGCGCGTACGGCTCGTGCGTACGAGGCGGACGCGCGAGTCCATGGCCGGGCCGGGCCGACCACGGTGGTGCGGCCGGTCAGCTGCCGCAAGAGATGTGATCGGTCGGCATCGGGGACGAGCAGCACACCGGTGTCGTCCGGCAGATCATCGAGGACGAGGGTGCTCGGGTCGAGCGCGCGATAGGCGGGCCGGGCCTGGTCGGCGGGCAGCAGGACCGCGGTCAGCGAAACCGGAGGCTGCCACCCGGCCCGTTGAACAGAGGCGAGCAGCACGTCCGTGCTCGCGCCGGCGAGGAGATCGCGGGCCAGGTGTTCCAGGTGGCGCTCGTGAGCCCTGCCCCGGGCGGCCAGTTCGTCGGCGTGGCCCGCGGCGCTCGCGGCGGAGAGCTCGTCGATGTAGGCGAAGGTCAGCTCGGCGAACTTGGCGACCTCGGCGGCGGGCAGACCTGCGGGTACGGCACCCGCTGCCAGGCCTCGCCAGGCCACGCGGGCGCCGACGCGGTAGGCGCTGAGCAGGGCGTCCATCGAACGGCCGTCGCGCACCTCGCCGCGGCCCAGCTCGTAGGCTGCGTCACCGCCGTCGCCGCCTGTGGCGTTACCGCTCGCGAGGTCCAGGTAGTGCCCCAGGGCGGTGCGGACGGATCGGCGGATGGTGGCGCCCATGCGGCCCGAAAGGGCGTTGGCGTAGGGAGGGACCTCGTCGATGATCGCCTGGACGACCTCGTCGGCGGTGTTCTTCAGCGCGGCCCGCAGCGCGGTGACCGTCGTCTCGTCCAGGGCCAGCTCGCTGGCCCTCCGGAGTGCATGACTCATGTTTTGTTCCCTGCGAACAATTCAGCCGACCAGATTTACGTCTTGCGGTCAGGACTTTACGCCTTGAGGCGCAGCAAGCTGGAGTCATGACGAGTGCAGCCCTCCGCAGTAGGGCGTGGAAACTGCTGGAGATGGTCACGACGCCGCTGCTGCCGTCGGACTACCTCGACCTGGTCAGCCCGCTGCGTGCGGGCGCCGACCTGCGTGGGCGCATCGAGGCCGTGCACCCCGAGACGGGGGACGCCGCGACCATCGTGATCAGGCCGGGACGGGGCTGGCGCGGCCACACGGCCGGTCAGTACGCGCGGATCGGGGTCGACGTCGACGGGGTGCGCCTGTGGCGTGCCTACTCCATCACCTCGCCGACGAACCGCCAGGACGGCCGCGTCACGATCACCGTGAAGGCGATCCCGGACGGCAAGGTCAGCAATCACCTGGTCCGCAAGGCGAAACCGGGCACGCTGATCCAGCTCGACCAGCCGACCGGTGACTTCGTGCTGCCGCAGGCCAAGCCCGCCAAGGTGCTCTACCTGACGGCCGGCAGCGGCATCACGCCCGTGATGGGAATGCTGCGCGACACCGAGTTCGACGATGTCGTCATGGTCCACTCCGCGCCACGGCCGCACGACGTGATCTTCCGCAGCGAACTGCACGACCTGGTCGCGGACAACAAGCTGCGGCTCACCGAGGTGCACACCGACACGGACGGCCTGCTCGACATCGCCCGTCTCGACGAACTCGTGCCCGACTGGGCCGAGCGCGAGACCTGGGCTTGCGGGCCCGCGGGCCTGCTCGACGCCGCCGAAGAGCACTGGACCGAACACGGCGTACGAGAGCGCCTGCACACCGAACGCTTCCGCCCCGGCATCGTCGTCGCCGGCGACGGCGGCGAGGTCACGTTCAGCGCCACCGGCAAGACCGTCGACGCGGACGGTGCCACGCCGTTGCTGGACATCGGGGAGCAGGCCGACGTGCTCATGCCCTCCGGGTGTCGCATGGGCATCTGCTTCGGCTGCGTCACACCGCTCAAGTCGGGCGCCGTCCGCGACCTGCGTACCGGCGAGATCACCGAGGCCGAGCCGGGCGTCCTCATCCAGACCTGCGTGTCCGCCGCGGCGGGCCCTTGCGACATCGAACGGTAGGAGCACCTTGACCGCCATCGACCCCACCGCCCACCTGACCGCGGAGCAGATCGAGGAGCTCGGCCGCGAGCTGGACGCGATCCGCGACGAGGTGATCGCCGACCGAGGCGAGAAGGACGCCGCCTACATCCGCAAGGTCATCTCGGCGCAGCGCAAGCTCGAGCTGGTCAGCAGGGGCGTGCTGCTGTTCTCGATCTTCCCGCCCGCGTGGCTGATCGGCACCGCCGGTCTGTCCGTGGCGAAGATCATGGACAACATGGAGATCGGCCACAACATCCTGCACGGCCAGTGGGACTGGATGCGCGACCCGAAGATCCACTCCACCACCTGGGAGTGGGATCACGTTTCGCCGTCCGAGCAGTGGAAGCACTCGCACAACGAGCTGCACCACACGTACACCAACGTGATCGGCAAGGACAACGACCTCGGCTACGGCATCATGCGCGTCGACGAGGACCAGAGGTGGCACCCGTTCCACCTCGGCCAGCCGCTGTGGAACTTCCTCAACGCCTGCTTCTTCGAGTACGGCATCGCAGCGTACGACCTGGAGCTCGGCAAGAACCTCCACAAGCGCCGCCGCAACAACCCGGAGTTCCGCGCACGGGCCAAGGCCGTGGGCCGCAAGATCCGCAAGCAGGTGCTCAAGGACTACGTGATCCACCCGCTGCTGTCGGGCCCGTCGTTCCTCACCACGCTCGCCGCCACGTTCACCGCGAACCTGGTCCGCAACATCTGGACCCACTCGGTGATCATGTGCGGGCACTTCCCCGAGGGCGTGCAGGTCTTCGAGCGCCGCTCGATCAAGGGCGAGACGCGCGGCCAGTGGTACCTGCGCCAGATGATGGGCTCGGCGAACATCAGCGGCAGCAAGGCCATGCACTTCATGACCGGCAACCTGTCGCACCAGATCGAACACCACCTGTTCCCGGACCTGCCGAGCAACCGCTACGCCGAGGTCGCGGTGAAGGTGCGCGCGCTGTTCGAGAAGTACGAGCTGGAGTACGTCACCGGGCCGCTGCCCAAGCAGGTGTTCTCCGCGTGGCACAAGGTCTTCCGGCTCTCGCTGCCGAACAAGAAGCCCAAGGTCAAGACGCCGGACCGCGAGCAGGAGCTCGTCGCGGCCTGAGTCCGGGTACTGGTTCGGATCCTGCGGTTCGGTCGGCCCGGCAGCCGCGGCCTGAGACCGTGGCCGGCGCCCGCCGGACATCGGCGGGCTCCGGGACCACGTCAGGCTGGGAGTATGGCTCGTTTCCCCTGGTGACTGGGTGTGCGGGCGTGTAGCGTTTGGGTCAGCTGTCGTGGTTCGGAAGTTCCCTTTGCCCACGCCTTTGGCGTGGGTGTTTTGCTGTGCTGTGCCGCAGGAACCAGGGCGATCACCTCCGTCTTTCCGCATCGTGCGGGAGGCGTTCTTCGACTGGAAGGCATGGATATGGCTACGGGAACTGTGAAGTGGTTCAACGCTGAGAAGGGCTTCGGCTTCATCGCCCAGGACGGCGGCGGCCCGGACGTCTTCGCCCACTACTCTGCGATCAATGCCTCGGGCTTCCGCGAGCTCCAGGAGGGCCAGGTCGTCACGTTCGACGTCACCCAGGGCCAGAAGGGCCCCCAGGCCGAGAACATCACCCCGGCCTAACCCACCCCGCCGGGAATGGGCACGCACTCGATGAGGGCCGCGCACCTGCGGCCCTCATCGAGTGGTGGCAGGGCAGTGTGAACTCCCCTGACAGTCACGACGGAAGTCGTCACCAACGCCGTACGTCGCCGATGCGGGCTGGATCGATCGGCGACCGGACAGATAGGATGCGGTCCTCGCGAAAGGGGCTGCATTGTTCACCCCGGACCAGCTCGGCTTGGACGATCCCGCCACATACGCCAACGTCGAACGTCGCCATGCGCATACTGCTTCGCAGTGCCGAGCGGGCGGAGATCGCGCCGGCGAAGGGAAGTCGCTGCTGGCCGTGGCCTGGGCGGTCGAGAAGCAGGGCCGTGGGCCCGAGGCACTCGAGTGCGCAGAGAAGGCGCGATTACTCCTGCGCGACACCGGTGATCTCGACTCCTTCGGCGAGTGTTGCCACTCGATGGGCGTGTGGCGGTTTCACCACTTCGCTGAAGATCCGCCGCTAGAAGACTTCCGCCAGGCGATCGAGGTCTGGATGGCGATCCCGAACCTCATGAAGGCCGCCCGTTCGTGGCACAATCTCGGTTTCATCCAACTCGTCGCTGGTTTCCCGGTCGCCGCCGCAGCTTCGTATGAGAACGCGGCCGACCTCCTGCACCGGGTGCGGGGGAGTTCCGAGGAACACAGCGCCTTTCGCCAACTCGGCTTCGTGTACTCGCATCAGTCGTACGCTGCCGCGCGGTGCGGGCGGGTTGCCGAAGCGCTGCGGGCGACGACGAAATACTTCGAGCACGTCGAGCAGACGGGCTCGCACAGGGAACCGGTGTACGCGTACCTCGCCCCCGGAATCGCATTCGCGGCAGCGGCAGCGGCAGAAGGGGTAGACGTCCCCCTGAAAGAAGTGCGGACGCTCGAGGCGCTGACGGGCATCAGACCCGATGCGGAGACCTGGTTGCGAGCGGCCTTGCGCAAAGCCGACGAAAGCATGACGTCACACGTCGAAACAGGCACCGGGCGGCACGCGTACCTCGGTGCCCATCTGCTCGCCCTCGTGGAACTGGCCCGCTGGTGTGACACCACAGGCAGGCGAGACGAGGCAGATCAACTCGTCACACGCTCGCTGGAATTGGCCCGGGCGCGCGGGTGGTCGGGCGAAGCCTTGCGCATCCACCGCCGCAGAGAAGGATAGTCGTGTCCACCACCACGTTCACCGTCACGGGTTGCACGATCGTGGACCCGGCCTCCGGTCATGCCATCCCCGGCGATTTGTCTGTGAGCGACGGACTGATAGCCGCAACACCCGACACGATGCAGGCCACTGTCGACGGGACTGGCCTGTTTGCCATTCCGGGCCTGATCGACATGCATGTCCATGCGACGAGCGATCCTCACGGACGGACCGCGTCGAAATGGTCGGAGATCACCACGACGACCATGACCCTTTCCGCCGTCGACAACCTCGCGACCGCGCTCGCCAACGGCATCACGACGGTCCGGGACCTCGGCGCTCCACGGGACGTCGGGTACGCCGTTCGCGCGGCATGGTCGAGGGATCTGTTCGTCGGCGCGCGCCCTCTCACGGCCGGACCGGTCATCACAGCCGTGGGCGGGCACGGCCATTGGATGGGTGTCGAGTCTGAAGGGCCGGCCGCCATCGGCGCCCTGGTCCGCCGAAACGTGGCCAACGGCTCGGACGTGATCAAACTGATCATGCGCAGCGCGGCGCACCGAGTGGAACTGCGTCCGGAAGAGCTCAGGAACGCGGTCGCGGAGGCGCACTGGCTGGATGTTCCCGTGGCCGTGCACGCCAACTTCTCGGAACGGTCGATCGATGCGGCCGTAGAGGCCGGCTGCGACACCCTCGAACACGGTTTCGCGATTTCCGACACCACCGCGGACGTCATGTCGAAGCAGGGCACGGCCCTTTGCCCCACGACGACGGCGCTTCGGTCGATCGTCGAGCAGCCGCAGAGATGGAACCGACCGGGAGGGAAAGAACTGGTGGACCGGGCGGTACGGCAGTTCCCCGAGGCCCGCCGCAGTTTCGAGCGTGCCTTGGCGGCCGACGTCACTCTCATCGCCGGTACCGATGCAGGCGCCGCCGGTGTGGCGTTCGACGCGCTGCCCCGCGAGCTGAGGACGATGGTCGAATGGGGTGCCACCGCTCGGCAGGCACTCGCGGCAGCCACCAGCGCGGCCGCCGAGGCGCTCCGGCGCCCCGAACTGGGAACGCTGCGGATCGGCACTCCGGCTGACATCGTCCTGCTGAGGTCCGACCCGCTCACTGACGTCTCCGCTTGCGCCGAGGTGGAGGCAGTGATCCAGCGCGGTCGCCTGGTTCGGCTCGACTCCCCATGGCGTGCGCAGGGGCTTGAGATGCACCCGGCCCCGGGCACGGTGCTCACGCCGAGGTCGTGATGAGACGCTGGAGCACGGCTCCGGGGTGGAGCATCGTCCTCGACGACAGAGGGCTCGCGCTGTCGCGCCGAACGTTCGAAGCGGTGATCAGCGTGCCCCGGGACGCCGCGAGCGAGGTACTCGCACACATCAACGGGGACACGGACTCCCTGTCTCCCGTCGGCCGTACGGTGTTGACCAACCTCGATCAGCATGGCGTCCTCGCCGCCGAGGTCGTCCACGACGAGCAGGTGATGGCCCGGCACGAGCCGGGTGCCCGCAGTGTCCGCCGCGGACCCGAAAGCGGTTGGGTGCATCCGGTGCGTCCCCGGCCGGCAACACATCTCCGGCTCGGCCCCGACGGGCCCGAGCTGAGCGGCAACGGTTCCGGTGATCGGATCGTCCTCGCCTCGGTACGGGCCGCCGAATTCGCCGCCCGCCTGATCGCGCAGGTGGACCTCGGCGACGTCGGCGAGGTGGAGAACGAACTGCTCGGTTTGATGAGCCGTGCTCGGCTCCTGGTCACCGCGGAGCCGGCCGATGTCACCGCCACGTGGGAGTTCCACGACTCGGTCTTTCACACGGCGACACGGATGGATACCAGCTTCGGGGACTACGGTGCCAAGAGGGAACCCCGACCGTTCCACCCCGGTGTCGCCGTGCCGCGGCCCGCGGGGGAGCACCGCCTGCGGCTCCACCACGACGTGCACGCCTCGAAGGGCCTGACCTTGCGCGAGGCGGTCTCGGCCCGGTCGACGGTGCGCGACCACGGCGGCGCCCCGATCGGGCGAGCCGAACTGAGCGCCCTCCTCGACTCGTCGCTCCGGATCCGCAAGCTGGAATGCACCGCCACGAGCCAGCGGGCATGGCGTGCGATCCCGAACGGCGGGGCGCTCTCCGGACTCTCGGCGGTCGTCCTCGCCGGTGAGGTCAGCGACCTTGCCCGGGGCGCGTATGAGTACGATGCCCTGGGCCACGACCTCGCCCCGGCCCATGGACCCGCCCCGGCGTTGGCCCGATGGTTCGGACTGGCCGAGCGGTTGACCGGAATCTCCGGCGACACGATCCAGGCGATGATCCTCTTCACCCTGGACTACGACCGCCCCGCCCATTCCTACGACTCGATCGTCTACGCGACTGCGCTCAAGGAAGTCGGCGCGGCGCTCGAAGCCATGGCATTGGTGAGTGTCGATCGGGGACTCTCGTTCTGCCCGATGGGCGGTGGGTTCGGTACCACCACCGGACTGGGGAACGGCATCCGCTCGGCCGCCGTGGTGGGCGAGGCGGTGGTCGGCAGGCCACGCGGCGAGTCGTGAGGCGAATACCCGGAGAGCGCTGGGCGGTTGATGCGCAGTGTCAGACGAACGGGTGCGGGACGACCATGCCGGCGGACGTCCGCTCCATGAACGCGTTCACCACGGTCTGGAAGCGCGGCGCCACGAAGAATGGAAATTCGTTGATTTGAAGGTGTAGAAAACTCGGCACGACGGCGCGGGCAACCACTACTCCGGAGGCCCACGGCGGAGTGATGTCCGCGTAGCCCCAGTCGTACCCGTGGTCATCGAGGAAGTCTCCCACGCGCGCGACCGGCGACCCGTGCCGAGCGTCCGCTCCGGCGGGCACCTCGACTTCTTCGGCGGTGAAGTAGTCGTCAATGTGCGGCAGACCGTAGTGGGCCCACCACAAAGTCCGCTGGTTGACCGACGTGGGGACCGGATCCGCCGGCGTGCCGCGCCGCATCAGCCGCCAGCCGAGGTGGAAGACGTGTACGGCTTCGAGCGCGGCCGCCCGCACCGCGTCCTCGACGCACAGACCCGCACCGGACCCGAATCCGGCTTGCGGGAGGTCTCCCCGAACACCGGAGATCGCGGCGATGGCCACGCGAACTCCCGGCACACCCGAGTCGATCAGGCCGACGCGCAAAGGCGCGTCGGTGCCCAAGACCGAGACGATGTCGCCCGCACCGTACCGTGCCGCATCCACGAGGGAGGCCGGGGTGCCTCGGTACACGGCCGAGGCGACGGCATGGCGCTCGACCACCTCGAGCAACGCCCGCCCCAGCGCCGTCTCTGCATCGGCAGCGCAGGCGGTGCCGATCGACGTCATGGGTTTGGGCCGCAGCGGGTCGGCGTCGCCGATCCGTCGGCGCGCGACGTCGTACGGCACCAGCCGCTCGCCACGAGGCGCGCGCATCGGGGTCCAGGTGGTTTCGGTGTCCTCGTCCCAGTCGAAGACCGTGAGCCGGGGGCTTTCGGCCCGCTGTTGCGGGCTGAACGTCACTCGGTCGTCAAGCCTGATCGCTGCAGGACCGAGGCCGGCCGCTCGGCCGCGAATCTGCTCGAGGGGGGTCTCGTACAGCGCGGACCGTTCGACCGCTTCACCCAGTGCCCGTACCCCGGCCGAGTGCGGATCGACGTCCCAGGCCACCCCGAGTACGTCGTCATCGGCTATGACCACCGAGCCGTACAACCCGTGGAACGGGCTGGAGAAGCGTTGGTAATCCCAGGCTTCCCGGTGGGCACTCTCGAACAGGCTCATGCTTGTCCCGCGACGGTCCGGACGGGCTTCCGCGGCCCGAAGGTGATGGTGTAGACGGGTGCTTGCCCAGGTGGTAGACCGAGCACGTCGCACAGCACCTTGTCGTTGGTTGCGGGGGTGATCAAACAGCCGGCACCGCGCGCTTCGCTCGCGAGTATCAACCACTGCGCGATCCGCCCGACCTCGACGTACAGTTCGCGCAGAGCCCGCTCGTATGGAAACCGCTGTTGTCGTTCCTGGAAGTCCGCGACCAGGACCACGGTGGCGCCGGCTGTTTCCGCCGCCTGCATCCCGCACATCAGGTCGGACATGACCCGGCGCAGTTCCGCCGGGCGGACCAGGGTCGCCACCTCGTTCTTCAGGCCGAGGCTCCACACGCCCGGCGTCAGGCCGTCGACGCCGTACACGATGGCCGTGAACCGGAGTCCGAGCCGAAATCCGCCCGTGTCGACGGTGCCGTCCAACAAGGCCGCGAAGTCGTGAAGAATGCCCGCGAAGGCCAATTGGTCGAGCCCCTTCGGGTCGTATGAACGTGCCGTACGGCGGTGAACGAGCACCTCCCCGACGGTGCGCTCGGAAGCAGGAGCGCGACCGGCCAGTTCCCCCCACCGCCAGTCCGCGGCCGTGGTGTTGGCCAGCGGTTCCTCCACCGCTTCCTCCGCCGGTTCCTCCACGGGTTCTTCGCGGATGGCCCCGACCCGGCCCTCTTCCGACCAGTCGAAGTATTCGAGGCTGGGCCGCCAGCCTCCGGCCACCCAGTCAGCACGGACGGGATCCGACAGGTGGGGTTCGCTCGGAGCCATGCTCCCGATGGCGGCCGACCCGCCGATCATCTGTTCGGCCAGGGCCGCCGGGTTCACCGTCTCGGTCAGGCGGGATTCCGAGTCTTCCAAGCGAGCCGAGCCGGATTCGGGACGGATCACCAGCATCGGGGACCACTGCTTGGTCAATTCGGCCTCTCAAGGCTCGTCAACAGGGTGGCCGACATGGGGCACTCGACGTATGGGTCCACCCCGAGGTGCGCCGCGATCTCCGGACCGTTCAGGTGTTGGACCTGCCGCACCCGCCAGCCGTTGGCACGCCCGAGGAACTCGCACGTGGTCATCAAGTGCCCGACGTCCATGTGTACGGTGCGGAACGTCCGCGGTTCGCGGTACCGGTAGCGGTTGCGTTCGAAGAACGAGCTGTAGAGAACGAGCGCCCAGGGACCGGTCGTGGCAGCCAGGCCCAAGAGGCTCAGCCAGTCCGCAGGCGGCGTCCACACGCTGTCGACCGAGTCGAGCACGCCGTCGACCGACGCCACCTGGTACACACCGTCGTGCACATCGGGCAACCCGCTGGTGATGAGGGACAACTCCGTGGGGTGCCGGCTTCCGCCGGACGGACTGGTCTTTCGAAGCAGTGGCGCGGCTTGGGCGTACGGCATGCCATCGGCGCGGATCGGCCGCGAGAGCAGGGACAGCAGGTCCAGGACGGCATCGCGGTTCAACTTCCGCCCGAGGGCCGCCCCTCCGACGACGGTGCCGAAACGGGCCTCGTTCAACTCGGCAGCCGGGTCAGGCAGAGGATGGCTGACGTCCGCATCGACGATTCGCCCTCGGGCCCGGTCGGTATCGGGTTGCTGCTGGTTGTACGCGACCATCCGGCGGAAGTCTTCCGCGCTGCTCCCATCCGATGCGTAGAACTCGAAGGGGTACCCGAAAGTGCGGGCGTGGTAGCGGGCAGCCGCCCGCCATCCGTTCGCATTCCACTGGTTGAGCGAGGCTGCGGTGTCTGCCGCCTCATTGTCGGAGCAATCGACGAGGTATGCCTCGAATATGAGCCAATCGAGGATTTTCTCGGCGGAGTCCTTTGATGATGTCCAAGTCGAAATAGTGGACGTCAACTCGTTCCGGCCGGTTTTTGCGAATGCGCTGACCAGAGCGGCCGCCGCGACCGCGGAGACCCGGTGCCCGTGCAATCGATCTTCGCGGCTCAGCAGCCAGCGCCCCGGACCTATCGGTTCGAGGCGCACGAGTGGGTGCGCCACCAACCGACATGCTGCAACTGGCGCAGCAGCGTGGTCTGTTGAGGAGGAGTGGGAGGTCAGAGCGTTACTCCGTCGGTGCAGCCACCTTGGATCAGAGCGGTCGAGAACAGGTCGACCTCTTCGAAGAGCGCGTCGATGCCCCCGGAAGTCTCCGCGGATTCGACGTGGAGAGCGGCTTCATTCGCAGATTTGGACGCCTGGACAATCTCGATCTTCATTTCTTCCATGACGACAGTCTCAGCAGGTTTCGGCGGGCTGTCAATGAGGGGCATGGGTGCTGGTAAATGAAATGATCAATATGCAGCCAAAGTGGCGTTGTTGCGAGTTTGCGTAGACGCCGGGTCAGGAAGGAAGAAAGCCCTGGTGGCGGGTTGTCGACCAAGAGCAACTGGCGCTCCGGTCCGATGGCACCCCACCGGACCCGCTGGTGCGGGCCCGGTGGGGTGGGGGATGAGCGGGTTGGCTGAGCGGGGCGCTTCAGCCGGCCTGGGCGAACTCGTTCGCGAGGCGGGGGATGTAGTCGGCGAGGGCCGGGGCCCAGCAGCCGTAGGTGTGGTCGCCCTTGCAAGTGGGCGACAGGGCCGAGCCGTTGCCGTAGTTGACGAAGCGGTTCGGGATGCCCAGTTGGTTCAGGCGGTTCGCGACGTTGGTGGAGGCGACCGCCGTCTTGCCGTCGATCAGACCCTGGTTTCCGGTGTAGAGGGTGACCCCGGTGTTGGCGAGCTTGCCCAGATTGGCGAGCGAGGCGGGGTTGACCTCGTTCCAGATCCGGTCGTTGAAGATCGCGTACGGCGAGCCGAAGATCGCGTCGCTGTCCACCACCGGTCCGTAGCCGGTGCAGTCGCCGGTACCCGAGGTGGTGGAGGCGCACCAGGCGCCGGTCACGTTGAGCTCCGTGGCCAGCACCGCGGCACGGACCTCCCACAGGCCGAAGTCGATGCCCCCGGACAGGGAGGCGACGCGCCCGAACAGGTCGGGGCGGGCCTGGGCGTAGTGCAGGGCCCCGAAGCCGCCCATGGACAGGCCGACGACCGCGCGGTGGCCGCGGTCGGGCAGGGTCCGCAGGTTGGCGTCGATGAAGGGGACCACCTGCAGGAGGTGGAAGGTCTCCCAATTGGCGGCGCCCTCGGCGGTGTTCTGCATGTGCCAGTTCGCGTACCAGCCCTTCAGGCCGCCGTCCGGTACGACGGTGATCATCCGGTCGTCCCGCAGGGCCGGGGCCGCGGCGGCGTCGTTCACGTTGCCGCCACCGCCGTGCAGGAAGTACGTCACAGGCCAGCGCTTGCCCGGCTCGGCGTAGTAGCCGCTCGGCAGGAAGACGCGCACCTTGTGCCGGCCGGAGAGCTGCGGCGTGGTGACGGTGAGGGTGAAGTCGGTCTCGGAGCGCACCTCGGTGGCTCCGGCGACCTGGGTCAGACCCTGCCCGTCGGTGAAGGCCGGGATCGTGGGGGCGTCGGCGACACCGGCGGCGTGGGCCGCGGAGCCGGTGAGGGCGGTCGCCGCGACCGTCGCCAGGGCGGCGGCGGTCAGCGCGGTGGCCCGTATGGTGGCACGGAAACCGGCCGCGCCGGTGCGTAGGGATCGCACGGTGGTTCTCCCCTTCTGTGAGGCTGGTCTTGTGGCGGGGCAGGGGCAGGGGCAGGGTCAGGACGCCGTCTCGCACAGGGCGCTGGTGAGGGTCTTGTACATCTGCGCGCCCGGGATGTTCGTGGCGAGATGGGCGTTGGTCATGACGGAGGCGTGCCGCCCGTCCTCGGTCACGAGAGTCTGCGAGTAGTAGCCGGGGACGGCTCCATCGTGTCCCCAGGCCGTGCCGCCGCAGGGCAGGGCGATCTTCAGCATCCCGAGGCCGTAGCCGTTCCCCGAGCCGGGCTGCCCGAGCTCGAAGGTCTTCTCCATCTCCGCGAGGTTCGCGGGCGAGAGCGCCGTGCCGTCGACGATGGCCTGGTAGAAGGCGGTCATGTCCTGCAGCGTGGAGATGACGGCGCCGGAGGCGTGGAAGGTGGACGGTTCGAACGCCGTCCCGTCCAACCAGAAGAAGAACGAGCCGATCCGGGTACCCCGGTAGCCGTGGATCGCCGGGCTCGGCACGGCGCGGTCCGTGGGCGCGGGGAAGCGGGTGTGGGCCAGGCCGAGCGGCTGGATCACCTGCTGCGTGACGGCTTGGTGTATCGGCAGACCGGTGATCTTCTCGATCAGCATGCCGAGGATCTCGTAGTTGGTGTTCGAGTACTGGAAGGCGGCGCCCGGCTGGGAGGCCGGGGCGAAGCGCAGCCCGTCCTTCACCAGGGCCGCGAGCGTGTACGAGCCGTCCGGGCGGGCCTGCGCGAGCGGGAGGCCGTTCACCGGTATGCCGCTGGTGTGCTGGAGGAGGTGCCGGATGGTGATCCGGTTCCCGTCGTGGCCGTTCATGGAGACCACACCGGGCAGGTGCTGCTCGATGGGGTCGTCGAGGCCGATCCCGTTGGCCTCCGCGAGCTTCAGTACGGCGACGGCGGTGAAGGTCTTCGACTGGCTCCCGACGCGGTAGTACTCGTCCGGGCCGATCGGATCGTTGGTGTTGATGGTGGCCGTGCCGGTGGAGAGGTTCCACGAGGCGTCGCGTGTTCCCGCGTACACGCCCGCCCCGGGACCGCCGCCCGCCTTCAGCTCGTTCAGGGCCGCGAGTGTGGCGGAGTGGTCCGCGGCTGCCTGGGCCGGGGTCTGCGCCTGGGTCTGCGCCTGTGCGGCCGTGGGCACCGCCAGGAGCGAACCGGCCACACCGAGGACGAGCGAGAGCCGTAACGCGGTCAGCTTCAACTTCATCGAACCTGCTCCTCGTGGAGGGAATCGTCTGCCGGAATTGACGGGAGGGGGGTGGCTTCGCCGTGCCTCACCAACGGGCTCAGGACCAGCTCTGGTAGGCAAGGTCGTTGCACGTCCAGGTGCGGAAGCCCTGGGAGCTGTCGTCGATGCAGCGCGAGGTGCTCTGGTTCTGGAAGCGGACGGTGCCGTCGGCCCAGGCCTGGACCCACCAGCTCTGCTCCGGGCTGGAGTTGCAGTTCGCGGTGTGGAAGGTGCTGTTGGTGTTCTCGATGCAGCGGCCGGTGTTGATGTTCATCAACTGGCGCGTCCCGTCACCCCAGACCTTCACGCTCCACCGCTGCGCGTTCGAGCCGTTGCAGCTCCAGGGGCGGAAGCCGTTGCCGGTGTCGTCCATGCACTGGCCCGTGGCCTGGTTCTGGAAGGACTGGACGACGTCGTACGTCCCCGCCCGGCCGGCAGAGCCGGAGGTGGCGGCCAGGGCGCCGGCCGCCTGGGTGAGGGAGGTGAGGGCAAGGGCCCCGCCGAGCAGAAGCGTTTTCGTGACGCGCATGTGATCCGTTGTCTCCTTCGTGTCCGTGGGACTGGCTGGGCCACAAGCTAGGAGTCGGGGGAGGGGACAGGGCACCCGGAACCATCCGGAGTGACAGCGGGGGCTTGCCCCGGCCCCGCCGCCCACCACCGTCAGCTGATCGCGGGGCCGGAGCCGTTGAGCCACGCCCACTGGGCCCAGTCGGTGAAGCCGGTCTGCCAGGTGTGGTAGACGCCCGCATGGCTGGTCCCGAAGACCTCCATGCGGCCGTCGGCGTTGGTGGCGGCGGTGATGTCCGTACCGCCGGTGCCGATGGTGACCCAGTCGCTGAAGGGGGCGTTGATCCCGGTCTGCCAGGCGTGGACGGCGATCTCATTGCTGATCGCGAAGACCTCCACCCGGCCGTCGGCGGTGCGCTCGCTGGTGAGCTTCGAGTTGCCCGGGCCGCCGGTTCTTACCCAGCCCGACCAGGCGGTCGGGCTTTCCTGGTATCGGTGGAAAATGGCCTCCGGTCCGGAGGCGAACACCTCGAGGCGCCCGTCGGCATTGTGGTCCACCGTCAGATCGTGGCCGCCGCCTCCGAAATGTTCCCATGCGGACCAACCACCGTTGGGGGCGAGTTGGTACTGGTGCTCGAAAACCGTGCCGTTGAGAGCGAATGCCTCAAGGCGCCCGTCGGGGGACTTTCCCATTTCCAGACGGGCGTCGACCGGACCGCCACCGGTGAATTCCCAGCCCGACCAGCCGGCGTTCGGCGCGGTCTGGTATCTGTGGTAAATGCCCTTCGGTCCGGAAGCGAAGACCTCGATACGGCCGTCGGCGTTCGTTCCGGCGGCGATGTACCGACCGCCGGTGCCGAATCCCTGCCAGCCGGACCAGTCCCCGGACGGGCCGGTCTGATAGATGTGCTCGGCCACATCGCCGTTGATCGCCAGCAACTCCAGCCGGCCGTCGGCGTTGGGCACGATCGCCATCTGCGCGTTGCGCGGACCGCCGAGCGGCCGCCAGGCCGACCAGCCGCCGTTCACCTCGGTCTGCCAGGCGTGGTACACCCCGTCTGCTCCGGCCGCGAAGGTTTCCAGCCGTCCGTCGGCCGACCGTGCCGAGACCACACGGCCCGTCTCGGCCGGGCTGACGGCGTGGTGGGAAGGAGCCTCGACAACCCTCTTGTAGCGGTACGGCTTGGCGGTGAACTGGCCGCCACTCGTGGTGTAGTTGATCGGCCGCTCATATCTGACGGACCCCGCCCCGCCCATCTCCTCCATGGTGAAGAAGCGGGTGTGCGCTTGGTTGGCCCAGCCGGCGAACAGCACGACGTGTCCCGCGTCGCCGCCGGTTCCCGGCCCGAGGGTGCCGACGGCGTCACCGGGCTTCAGATCCTCCCAGGCGATCGGGTCCAGGAACTCGGACAGGGTGACCGTACTGGGAGACGAGGGCAAGTGCAGCGCCATGGAGACGAAGCCCGAGCAGTCGGTGCGGTAGCGCCTGCCGTCCAGGTCCGGGTGGGAGTCGTCCTGGTTGTAGTAGACGTTCAGATCCACCCAGTGCTGGGCACGGACAAGGATCTCGTCGCGGGTGATCGGGCCGCCCACGTCCGACTGGATGGACCGGGCGGAGCGGAGACCGGTGCCGTTTCCGGCGGCACTGGCCCCGGATCCCGACGCGAGGACGCCGGCGCCGGCGAGGGACATCGCAGCCGAAAGTCCACCGGCGGCTCTGAGAAGCGCCCTGCGGGAGGGATGGTGTGCGCTCACAACGGGCTCCTGGTCGGTAGCGGTACGAGGCACTTACGGAAAAGGGGGACCCGCCGCGGTCGCGCCGGGTCACGGTGTGATGGCGCCGAAAACTACCGAGAGGGACACGGCCCGGGGGATCCGGAGAATTACGGATGGTCACCCGCGACCCCTCCAGCTAAGGCTCGCGACGTTCTGCCCCTCAGACCCGTTCTTCGTGTGCGGGCACCCTCGGTGATCCGGCCTTCCAGCAGGCGAGTTGCCGTCACGGCATCACGCGGGCCCTAGAGGACGCGAGCCGGTTCTGTCAGTCCGTAAGGTTCCGGATACTCCTCCCGGGCGGGGATCGCTAGCTTCCAAACCGCCGGTGCCGCTGGGGCGGCAGCCGGATACCCAGCCAGCTCGCCCACAGGAGGTCACCTTGACCACGCAGGAACCCACCCGCAGGAGCATCCTCAAGTCCGCCGGCGGGCTCACCGCCGCGGTGGCCCTGGGAGCCGGCGGCGTTCTCGCGGCGGCGTCGGCGGCCTCGGCGGTCGGCGACGGTCCCGACCTGCACATCACGGAACGCAACGAGCAGGATCACCGGATGTGGTACTACCGGTTCCAGACCTCCGCCATCGGCGGCTGGACCCCGGCCGTCAACGTGCTGCTCCCCGACGGCTACCACACCAGCGGGCGCCGCTACCCCGTCCTCTACCTGCTCCACGGCGGCCTGGAGGACTTCATCACCTTCGACCGGTTCCACGACATCCGGGGTCTGACGGCCTGGAAGGACCTCATCGTCGTGATGCCCGACGGCGGGCGCGCCGGCTGGTACTCCAACGCGGTGAGCTCCAACATCGGCGCCCGGAACTGGGAGCACTTCCACATCGGGCAGCTGATTCCGTGGATCGACGCGAACTTCCGCACCTACGCCGAGTACGACGGCCGTGCCGTCTCCGGGTTCTCCATGGGCGGCTTCGGCGCCCTGAAGTACGCGGCCAAGTACTACGGCCACTTCGCCTCGGTCAGCGCCCACTCCGGCCCGGCCAACCTGCGCGGGGGCAATGGCGACCTGGTGACCCACTGGGCCAACGCCTCCTCCGCCGCCGTGGAACTGAACGGCGGCAGCATCTACGGCGTGCCCTTCTGGGACCAGGCCCGGGTCAGCGCGGACAACCCGTGCGAGCGCATCGAGAGCTACCGGCACAAGCGGGTCTTCCTGGTCGCCGGCACCAGCCCCGAGGACATCCAGGGTTACGCCAACGAGACACTGGTGCTCGCCACCCAGCGGGAGTTCAAGTGGAACCTCGACCGCGCGGGAATCCCCTACGAGCAGCATGAGGTGGGCGGCGGCCACTACGTCCGCCGGAATCTGCTGCAGGACGACATCAACGGCATCATCGACCGCCTGCGCAAGGCGTGACGGGGAGACCTCGCATGATGTCCGTCGCTTCCCGAGGCATGTCCGGGCAGCTGCCCGGACGGGTGCTCGGGATTCTTCTCGCGCTGACCGTGATCCTTGCACCGGGGCTCGCCGTCGCCTCACCGGCCGGGGCGCAGACCGCTTCCTCCCCGGTCCCGGCCAGGGCCGCCGGCTTCGCCGCCGCCTGCCCGGCCGCCGGCGACATCACCCAGTACTACAGCTGGGAGCACAACGGCATCGACATCGCCAACGACCGCGGCACCCCGATCTACGCGGTCGGCGACGGCGAGGTGACCATCTCGGGATACGAACCCGGCTACGGGCAGTGGATCCGCATTCTGCACCCCGACGGCACCATCACCGAGTACGGCCACATGTACCAGCGGGACGTCCAGGAGGGCGACCGTGTGAGCGCCGGGCAGCAGATCGCCCTGATGGGCAGCGAGGGCCAGTCCAGCGGGCCTCATCTCCACCTTCGGGTCTGGGGGAACGCCGGCGCGTCCGTGCGTGTCGACCCGATTCCCTACCTGGCGGAACGTGGCATCAACATGCCCTGCGTACCCGGCAGTCATCCTGGTCCCGGGCCGTTGGTGTATCCGGCGGAGTCGGGTCGTGTGGTGTCGGCGCGGTCGGTGGACGGGCGTCTCGAGGTGTTCGCGGCCGGGGCTGATGGTGTGCACCATGCCTGGCAGGAGAGCGCCAACGGTGCATGGTCGGCGTGGGAGTTCATCGCGGGGCCCAAGGGGGCGGAGCTGGCGATCGGGCCGAACGCCGATGGTCGGCTCGAGGTGTTCGCGATCAACGGCCAGATCCTTCAGCACCGTTACCAGAACCAGCCGTCGGGCGGTTGGTCGGGTGGGGAGAACTTCGGTGAGGGTGGCCGTGACGTAGCTGTTGGGTCCAATGGCGATGGACGGCTCGAGGTTTTCGCTTCCGGCCCGGAAAACGTGTTCCACCGGTTCCAGACGGCCCCCAATGGTGGCTGGTCGGGCTGGGAGGGGACTGGCGTTGGCCCGGGGGAGAGCCGTATCGAGATGGCGAAGGCGCCGGACGGCCGGCTCGAGGTGTTCGCCCTGAACAGTGAGGTCTTCCGGCATCTCTACCAGGAGTCCGTGAATGGTGCTTGGTCCTCCTGGGAGGACTTCGGTATCGGTGGTCATGACCTGACCGTCGACCACAACCTTGACGGTCGGCTTGAGGTGTTCGCTTCGGGGCCGGTCGGTGTCTTCCATCGGTACCAGACCAGCCCGACGGGTTGGTCGGGCTGGGAGGAGACCGGTGGTCTTGCGAACGCGCAGTTGACGAGTCAGCGCGCTGTGGACGGCCGGGTCGAGGTGTTCGCGATCAACGGCAGTGATGCCCAGCACATGTGGCAGACCGGGGTGAACAGCCCGTACCACGCGTGGGAGTCCTTCGGTGGTGGTGGGACGGAGATCACTGCCGTGGCCAACGCCGACGGTCGGATCGAGGTCTTCGGGACCAATCCCACCGGGGTCTACCACCGCTGGCAGACCGGCTACTCCACCTGGTCCCAGTGGAGCTGGCTCAAAGACACCGCCGGACCGGCGATCAACTGAGGAGAAGGCAGATGAGAGCCACACAGCGCGCTCGAAGAGCGCCCCACCGCGTCATTCTGGCCGCGTTCGCCTTCCTGTGCGTGGCGGCGGGAATCATGGCCGGCGTCGCACAGCCGGCCTCCGCCGCCGCCGGGAGTGACCTGTGTGCGGAGGTCGGGTACAACGCGGGCTTCCGGGGCGAGGGCCTCGTAACCGCCGTCGCCGTCGCCCTGGCGGAGTCCAGCTGCAATCCGCAGGCGTACAACGTCACGAACAACAAGCCCCCGTCCACCGACCGTGGTCTGTGGCAGATCAACGACTACTGGCACGCCGAAGTCAGCGATGCCTGTGCCTACGACGCGCAGTGCAATGCGAACGAGACCTTCCGGATATCCTCCGGGGGCACGGACTGGAACCCTTGGTCCACCTACAACCAGAACCACCATCTGCGGCACATGGACACGGCGCGCGCCGCGGTGGACCGTCTTGGCCACCCCGGGCCTGGTCCTGGGCCGTTGGTGTATCCGGCGGAGTCGGGTCGTGTGGTGTCGGCGCGGTCGGTGGACGGGCGTCTCGAGGTGTTCGCGGCCGGGGCTGATGGTGTGCACCATGCCTGGCAGGAGAACATCAACGGCGCATGGTCGGCGTGGGAGTTCATCGCGGGGCCCAAGGGGGCGGAGCTGGCGATCGGGCCGAACGCCGATGGTCGGCTCGAGGTGTTCGCGATCAACGGCCAGATCCTTCAGCACCGTTACCAGAACCAGCCTTCCGGCGGTTGGTCGGGCTGGGAGAACTTCGGCGAGGGTGGCAGTGACATCGCCGTGGGCTCCAATGGCGATGGACGGCTCGAGGTCTTCGCCTCCGGT
Source organism: Streptomyces sp. NPDC058289 (assembly GCF_042880975.1). Lineage (NCBI taxonomy): Bacteria > Bacillati > Actinomycetota > Actinomycetes > Kitasatosporales > Streptomycetaceae > Streptomyces > Streptomyces sp. NPDC058289. The sequence continues at coordinate 9,974 of NZ_JBHVYI010000009.1, read as the reverse complement.
CCGCAGAACGTGTTCCACCGGTTCCAGACCGCGCCCAACGGGGGCTGGTCGGGCTGGGAGGGGACTGGCGACGGTCCGGGGGCGAGCCGTATCGAGCTGGCGAAGGCGGCGGATGGCCGGCTCGAGGTGTTCGCCCTCAACGGTGAGGTCTTCCGGCACCTCTACCAGACGTCCGTGAACGGTGGTTGGTCCCCCTGGGAGGACTTCGGTATCGGTGGTCATGACCTGACCGTCGACCACAACCTTGACGGTCGGCTCGAGGTGTTCGCTTCCGGGCCGGTCGGTGTCTTCCACCGGTACCAGACCGGTCCCACGAGTTGGTCGGGCTGGGAGGAGACCGGTGGACTTGCGAACGCGCAGTTGACGAGTCAGCGCACGGTGGACGGCCGGGTCGAGGTGTTCGCGATCAACGGAAGCGATGCCCAGCACATGTGGCAGACCGGGGTGAACAGCCCGTACCACGCGTGGGAGTCCTTCGGTGGTGGTGGCACGGAGATCACTGCCGTGGCCAACGCCGACGGTCGGATCGAGGTCTTCGGGACCAATCCCACCGGGGTCTACCACCGCTGGCAGACCGGCCACTCCGACTGGTCCCAGTGGGGCTGGCTCAAGGACACCGCCGGACCCGCGATCAACTGACGGCAAACGTTCCTCTGGAGCCTTCTCGTGCATCCGTTCAGCAGGCGCCACCTGCTGCGCGCGGCCGGAGCGGGAGCCCTCGTGCTCCCGCTCTCGGGCCGTGCGGCAGCAGCGACCTCCGTTCCGGCTACGGCGCCCCAGTGGGTGGGCGCCGGTTCCTTCACCCACGTCTACGACCCCTCCACGCCAGGCCGGCGCCGCTACCTCAACGACCACACCCTGATCCGGGCGAACGGCCGGTGGCACCTGTTCAGCATCGTCGGTAACAGCGCGGCGCCCGGCGAGGCACCGGACAGTGCCGCGGAGGTCTCCTTCGCGCACGCCTCGGCGCCCGCCCCGTACGGCCCCTGGACCACCCACCCCGACGCGCTGACCGTCGACACGGGCTACCACGGCGAGAAGCACCTGTGGGCCCCGCACGTCATCGAGGCCGGCGGCAGGTTCTGGATGTTCTACGCGGGCGGCGGCGCGAGCGGCGCCGCGATCAGCCTCGCCACGTCGGACGACCTGTTCACCTGGACGCGCGAGCCGTCCGGGCCGCTGTTCCGCGGGATCGCGGCCCGCGACCCGATGGTGCTGCGGGCCGGCGGCGAGTGGGTCATGTACTACACGGAACTCTCCGGCCCGGGCGGCCGGCACGTCGTGGCCCACAGGCGCTCCGCCGACCTGGTGCACTGGAGCGAGCCGGGCGTCGCGTTCGCCGACGCGACCACGGACGCGACCGTCTCGGTCACCGAGTCGCCGTACGTCGTCGAACGGGACGGCTGGTACTACCTGTTCATCGGCCCGAGGGGCGGCTACGAGGGTACGGACGTGCTGGCGTCCCGGGATCCCTTCCACTTCGACCTCGCCGGGTACGCGGGCCACGTGGCCGGTCACGCCGTGGAGGTGATCGCCGACGGGGACGCCTGGTACGCCGGCGCCGCGGGCTGGTTCCGCCACGGGCTGCACGTGGCGCCCCTCCAGTGGCGGGACACGCCACCGCCGTGGCAGAGCGCGGACAACCCGGTGGCCGGGCTCGATGCCGCCGGCCGCCTCACGGTGTTCGCGCTCGACGCCTCGGACCGCTCGATGCTCCGGCGCGTCCAGCTAGACCCGGACACCGACACCTGGTCTCCGTGGGAGACGTTCGGCGGGCCGGCCGGTGCGGTGCCCACGCTCGGCCGCAACGCCGGCGGCGCGCTCGAGGTGTTCTCGCTCGCCCCGGAGGGAGCCAAGCTGCACCACCGGGCCCAGCGGCCGGACGGCGGCTGGTACGACTGGGAGGAGTTCGGCGGGCCGGCCGGCGCCGCCCCCGCCGTCGCCCGCGACGCCGACGGCAGGCTGGAGGCGTTCGCCCTGAGCCCCGGCGGGGCGTCCGTCGCCCGGCGGCGGCAAGCGGCACCGGGATCCCGGGCCTGGGACCCGTGGGAGGCGGGCTTCGGCGGCGCCACGGGCGCGCCACCGGTGGTCGCGGCCAACGCCGACGGCCGGCTCGAGGTCTTCGCCCTCGCTCCCGGCGGCGCCGGGATCTTCCACCGGTGGCAGGAGACCCCGGGCGGTGCCTGGACCCCCGCGTGGCAGCGTTTCGGCACCGCGTCCGGCGCCGCGCCGCGGGTGGCCCGGGACGGCAGCGGCCGGCTCACCGTCGCCGCGATCGGACCGTCGGGCGTGGGAACCTTCAGCCGGCGGCAGTCCGTTCCGAACGGAGGCTGGGACGCATGGCTGCCCATGTTCGGCTGGAGCGCCGCCGCCCCGGCGTTCGCCGCCAACGCCGACGGCCGCCTCGAGGCGTTCTCGCTCACGCCCGGTGGCGCCCGGCTCGGCCACCGCTGGCAGACCACCCCCGGTGGAAGCTGGGATTCCGGCGGGGAGTTCGGGGAGCCCGGTATCAGGCTCGCCGCCACGCCCGCCGTCGCGTCCGATCCCACCGGGCGCACGCACGTCTTCGCCGTCACCACCGAAGGCAGGATGCGCACCCGCGTCCAGGATCGGCCGAGCGGCGGGTGGCGGCCGTGGACGGCTTTCGGCGACCGGACGGTCGCACCCGTCGTATCGGGCCGTCCCGCACTCTGAACGCGGAGTGCGGATCGCGCCAAGTGAAAGGGACGAAACGGCGGTTCCGCGGGGCCGTGATCCCCCGGGCACGGTGACCTTCCCCACCCCGGCAGGTCTCGTACGCGACGTCCGCGACCGGGGGCGCCAGGGGCCGATCCCGCACGGCCGCCCGCGGTCGCGGTATGCCGCGCTCGCTCGCCGCGGCACGACAACTTCCCCCGAACCGCTCGCCAGAGAGTCGAAAACGACCCCAAACCGCCATCGCCGCAAGAGGGCCGGAGTGACCGGGGACACAGGGATAGCCGCCCGCGAGGAGAGGGCCGGCGAGCCTCCCGGCAAGGGGCTCGGCGAGCCTCCCGGGGCAGCTGTTGCGGGCTGTCCGACCCGACGGGTGGTCCCGGCCGAAGTGGCTGAACTGCGCCGATGAACTCCCTTGAGAGATGAGTATTGTTCCACTCGTCGGTCCGGCACGACGCGTGGAACGGGGGGAGCGGTGAGCGGGGTAGTCGTCCATCTGCCGCAGGGGTGCAGTGGCGCCGACGGCGGCGAACCGTACGGCGATGCGGTGACGTTACGGCTCGGACCGGGCGAAGTGGCCCGCTTCGGACGCGGATCCGCGAAGATCCCCGTGGAGCTCCGCCTCGCCGACGCGGCGATCTCCCGGCTCGCCGGGGAGATCCGCGTGACCGACGACCACTGGCAGTTGACGAACCACAGCACCACCCACAGCTACCTCGTGGAGAACCCGGAAGGCGCCGGTGAGTACCTGCGGGTCCCGCCCCGCCGGGTCGGGGCACCCGTCCCGTTCGAGTTCTCGCGCGTCGTGCTGCCCACCCGCAGCGACGTCCCCGTCTCCTTCCAGGTGTTCGCTCCCGATCACGTCTACCTGGACCCGGAGGCCATGGGCGCCCCCTGGGGCCGCCTCACGATCACCGCCTACTCGCTGGACGAGACGGCCACCTACTTCCTCGTCCTCCTCGCGCTCTGCGAACCGCGCCTGCGCGACCAGTCCCGCGTCGCGGTACCCACCACGCCCCAGATCGTCGAACGGCTCAGGGGTCACGTCGCCTGCGCCACCCTGACCGCGCGAGCGGTCAGCTCGCACATCGACTACCTCGCCGAGGAGAAGCTGCGCCTCGGCGCCTCGGACCCGCGCGAACCGGGCAAGGGCGACCGCCGCAACGGCAAGCGGGAGGAGATCGTCGGGCTCGCCCTGCGGTTCGGGCTCGTGCGCGAGGAGCACCTGACGCTGCTGCCACCGCTTACGGGAGCCGGCGGGCGGGAGCGGCAGGCCGCGCGATGACGACGCCCCACACCCTGCGCGACATCACGGAATGCGACGGAACGGACCTGCTCCCGCCCGGCCACCGGGTGCGGGGCTGGACGATCACCGACCTGATCGGGGCCGGAGGCTGGTCCACGGTCTACGCCGCACGGCCCGCCGACAGCTATCCGGACCGGACCGGCCGGGCTCCTGCGCACCCCTCCGCGGCACCCGCCGACATCGCTCTCAAAATCATGCCGACCGCCGGGTACGCCCCGCGCCAGACGCGCAGGATCGTGGAGTCCGCCCGCCGGGAGGTCGAACTGGGACGCAGGGCCGGGCACGCCCGGCTGATCCGCCTCCTGGACTCCTTCGTCCTCGAGGCACCGGACCGCCCCGCCCTGGACGGCGCGATCGTGCTGGTCATGGAGCGGGCCGCGGGCAGCCTGCGGGAACTCCTCGACGCCGGGGTGGCCGAGGCCGACCGCGCCCGGCTGATCGCGGGGATCTGCGAGGGACTCGCCCACCTCCACCGGTCGGGTTGGGTCCACGCCGACCTCAAGCCGGAGAACGTCCTGCTGGACGGCAGCCGTTGTGTGAAGCTCTCGGACTTCGGGCTCGCCACCCAGATGACGGGAACGTACGGGTACGCGCCCCCCATGGGCACCTTGGACTACCTTCCGCCCGAGCGCTGGCGGGCGCCCCTCGGGGAGCTGGGCGTGAAGGTCCGGCCGAGTGCCGACATCTGGGCCCTGGGCATCATCATCCACGAGGTGTTCGGCTCCGGCGCCTCCCCGTTCTCCGGCGCCACGCCCATGGCGCGCGGCGCCGCCGTCCAGGAGTACGGCGAAGGGCGCGCGCCGCTGCGCATGGACCAGGCCGTGCCGCCGTTCTGGCGCGAGCTCGCCGCCGACTGCCTCGCCCCGACCCACGCGGCGCGTGCCCCGCACACCGCCGAGAGCCTGCTCGCCCGCATCACCGCCGCACAGGAGACGCGCGGGAGGGGCGCGGGACGGCTGTGGGGCCGGGCCCGCGCCGCGATCCTCACCACCGCGCTCTGCGGGCTCGCCGGTACGACCCTGTGGTCGGACGCGGCACGGTCGAGCTCCTCCGCACAGGACGGCCCGGAGGGCGCGGCGGCCGGCACGATCCGGGTGTTCAACGCGGAGAAGGGCTGCCAGGAGCGGTCCGACCGGGACCCGCAGTGCAGTCTGGGCCTGGCGATCGACCCGATGCGCCCGTACGCCGCGGACAACGTCGTACCGACCCGGGTGTGGCACGGCGACGTCCTCGCCGTCGACTGCCAGTTGCCCGAAGGCCGGGCCATCATCGACGAGGCGGACCTGCAGTCCACCCGCTGGTACCACGTCCGCCTCCCACCCGGCTCCACACCCCCCACGGCGTGGCTCCCCGCCGTCCGCACGAAGGACCGCCCGACGCTGCAGGGGTGCCCGCACCCCGCAACCGGGAGCTGACGCTCCCGGCCGGTACCGTCACGCAAGCCTCCGCTTTCTCCTCCAGGGCCCGCGATTCAGCCGCTTGTGCAGTTCGACGACGTCGTCCCGCGGGTACGTGACGTCCCTCAGGAGGGTGCCCAGGCGCCGTCGGAGCCGGCCGAAGGAGGCGCCGGTGCGGATCGGCATCAGTGGGCGTACTCAGGTTCGCGGTAGCGGCCGGGTGAGTCCACAGCCGTGGTCCCCGTACGCGCAGCACACGGGCACCCCCACCAAGCTGGCCGCCGACATGGTCTACGGCGAAAGACAACGCCCCGTGAGGCCCGGCCCGGATTCTCACAGGAGATCGAGAGGTGGCTCCCATGTGATCCCCATGCCGCCCTTCTAGCTTCGGCCTCATGGCATTGCACAGATCCCCTTCGCGAACGCGCAGTCGGCTCGCGGCGTTCGCAACCCTGGCCGCGCTGGCCGGCGGAGTCACCTTCGCGCATGCGCGCTCGGAGCCCCGGGACGGCACGTTGGCCACGGCGGTCTCGACCGCGGCCACTCCGGCGCCGACCGCATCACCCACTGCATCTGTGCAGGTGAGAGTCGAGACGGCCGTCCGTGAGGTGTTGGCGGGCGCGGAGGGGAACGCCGCCGTCGCGGTCCTGGACCTGTCCACCGGTGAGAGCGTCCGGGTCGGTGTCGAACGTGATTTCGTCACCGCCAGCATCGTCAAGGTGGACATTCTTGCCGCCTTGCTCCTGCAAGCATCGGACGCCGGCCGCTTGCTGACCGCCCAGGAGCAGCGCTGGGCCACCGTGATGATCGAGAACAGTGACAACGCGGCGGCAAGCGCACTGTGGGATGCCATCGGTGGCACGGAGGGGATGGCCAAGGCCAATCTGCGGCTCGGCCTCACCGAGACCACGCCGGGCCACGGCGCGTACTGGGGATTGACGCAGACCACGGCCGCCGATCAACTTCGTCTGCTCCAAGCAGTGTTCGGCGAGGAGTCGGCACTCTCCGCCGATGCCCGGGCGTACCTGCGCGGACTCATGGGCTCGGTCGCCCCCGACCAGAACTGGGGGATATCGGCGGGCCTGGACGAGTCCGAATCCGTGTACCTGAAGAACGGCTGGCTGGCGCGCAGCGAGACCGGCCTGTGGGTGGTCAACAGCATCGGCCGGGTGGAGGTGGACGGCCGTACCCTGCTGCTCGCCGTGCTCTGCGACGGCCAGGCCTCGCAGAAGGCCGGCATCTCGCTGGTCGAAGACCTCGCCGAGCTGACGCGGGTTGCCGTCACCGACGGGTAGCCGGCCGTACGCCGAACGGCCAAGCCGTCCCCTCTGCGACAAGCAGGCCAAGCGGGTGCCGCGCGGATGCCGCGGGTGTCCGGAGGGTCCGCATGCCACGGCAGGAGGGAAGGCAACCGGCCCGGTTCCGGTGTCGTGCGTCCGACGGGACGGGCCCGGGCGGGACGAGGCCGAAGCCGGGCCGGCCGTGGCGGACAGCGGAGCGTGGTGACAAGTGACTCGTGCGTACTGCACACCCCGTCGGTGACAACGGTGACTGTCGCCGCATCCGCCGGGCGTGACACGGTCGGGACTGCAACCGACCGAGGGAGCAGGTGTGAACAAGGGGTACGCCGCCTTCTGCGACGCCGACCGGTGGTTCTACGACGCGCCGTACCGGCGGGCCGGTGAGGACTACCCGACCGCACTCGCCCCCGTCCCGCCGGGATGGCGCTCCCACCGGAGCGGCGACTGGCTCGCGCTGCGTCCCGAAGACGCCGAACTGCCCTCACAGGGCTGGAAGATCCACGTCTCGGCCACGCTGGACAACGCCGAATCGCTGCTGACGACGGTGTACGAGTACTGCACCGCCCGACGCATCGCCTTCAAGTTCGTCCCGAGCCGGTACCTGCTACACCTGCGCAACGCCAAGTACGCCGACCGCGCGGCGAGCGGGAAGTTCATCACCGTCTACCCGGCCGACGAACAGCAGTGCCGGCGGATCGCGGAGGACCTCGACGCCGCCCTGGCCGGCGCGGCCGGCCCGTACGTCCTCAGCGACCTGCGCTGGGGCGCCGGACCGGTCCACCTCCGCTACGGCAGCTTCACCCTGCGGCACTGCTACGACGAGCGCGGCGAACTGGTCCCGGCGATCGAGGCCCCCGACGGGCGGCTCGTACCGGACCGCCGGGGACCGGTCTTCCAGCCGCCCGAGTGGCTCGAACTGCCCGGGTTCCTGAAGCCGCACCTCGAAGCGCGCTCCGCGCTCACCTTGGCCGGCCTCCCCTTCACGGTGGAGAGGGCGCTGCACTTCTCCAACGGCGGGGGCGTCTACGTGGCCAAGGACACCCGTTCCGGCGAGTCGGTCGTCCTGAAGGAGGCGCGGCCGTACGCGGGCCTCGCCGCGGACGGAGCCGACGCCGTGACCCGGCTGCACCGCGAGCACGACGCGCTGGACAGGCTGACGGGGCTGGACTGCGTCCCCGCGGTGCGCGGCAAATTCACGGTCGGCGACCACCACTTCCTGGTGCTGGAACACCTCGCGGGCCAACCGCTCAACACCTACTTCGCCCGCCGCCACCCGCTGATCGAAGCGGACCCGGACCCGGCGGAGCTCGCCTCGTACACCGAGTGGGCCCTCACCATCCACCGGAAGGTCACCGAGGCCCTCGACGCCGTGCACGCCCGCGGCGTGGTCTTCAACGACCTCCACCTGTTCAACATCATGGTGGCCGACGACGAGACCGGCGACCCCTCCGTCTCGCTGCTGGACTTCGAAGCCGCCGCCCACGTCGACGAGGGGCTGCGGCAGACCGTCGCCAACCCCGCCTTCGTCGCCCCGGCCGATCGGCGCGGCTTCTCCGGCGACCGCTACGCCCTCGCCTGCCTGCGGCTCGCCCTCTTCCTCCCGTTGACCAGCCTGCTCGTCCTCGACCGGGCCAAGGCCGCCCACCTGGCCGCGGTCATCGCCGAACAGTTCCCCGTACCGCGGCAGTTCCTCGACGAAGCCGTCGAGGAGATCACGGCCGGAGTCCCGCAGCGCGCACCGGCCGGCCACCCGCCCGCACCGTACCTGCCCGTCGAACCGCAGGACTGGCCCGCCGCCCGTACGTCGATGACCGCCGCGCTGCACGCGAGCGCCACCCCGGAGCGCGAGGACCGGTTCGTCCCGGGCGACATCGCCCAGTTCGCGACCGCCGGTGGAGGAATCGGCTTCGGCTACGGGATCGCCGGAGTGCTCCACGCCCTCGCCGAGACCGGCGCCGGGCCCTGGCCCGAGGCGGAGCAATGGCTGCTCGCCCGGACCGGGCAACCGCTGTCCGGCACCCCGCTCGGCTTCTACGACGGCCTGGCCGGCACGGCCTGGACCCTGCACCGGCTCGGACACCCGGGCCGGGCCCTCGACCTCGCCGAACAGCTGCTCCACCAGCCCTGGGAGAGCTCCGGCCCCGACCTGCACGGCGGACTCGCCGGCATCGGCCTGGCCCTGGACGCGCTCGGCACCGCCGGCGGCGAGGGCGAGCTGCACACGGCGGCCCTGCGCTGCGCCGAGCTGCTCGCCCGCCCCGAGCGCCGCCCCGCCCGCGCGGGACTGCTGTACGGCCACTCCGGCCCCGCCCTGCTCTTCCTGCGGCTCTACGAACGCACCGGCGACAAGGAGCTCCTGACCCAGGCCGCCCGGGCGCTCCACCGTGACCTCGACCGCTGCGTCACCAGTGCGTTCGGCACCCTCCAAGTGAACGAGGGCTGGCGCACGATGCCGTACCTCGGCGAGGGCAGCGTCGGCATCGGCATGGTGATCGACGACTGGCTGGAGCACGGCCCGGACGAGCGCTTCGAACAGGCTCGGCGCGAGATCGTACGGGCGGCGCAGGCGACCTTCTACGCCCAGCCCGGGCTGATGCGCGGCGCCGCCGGAATGATCCTCCACCTGGCCCGGACCACGACGCCGGGCCCGGGCACCGGCCCCGAGGCCGTAGCCCGCCAGATCGACGCACTGGCTCGGCACGCCGTGCCGTACCAGGGGCATCTGGCCTTCCCCGGCGAGCAGATGATGCGGCTGTCCATGGACCTCTCCACGGGCACGGCCGGCGCTCTCCTCGCCCTCGGCAGCGCAGCGCCCGGCGGGCGCGCGCACCTGCCGTTCCTCCCGCCGCTGCGCGAGCGCGCGGCGGCCCCAGAGCCGGCCCCGACCGGGGCCGTGACCCATGGCACCACTCGACAGAAGAAGAGGACCTGACATGACGCTTCTTGACCTGCAGTCGATGGAGACCCCGAAGGAAGAGGCCACCGAGCTGACCGGCGGCGGTGGCGGCGGCAGCCGGGCCAGCCTGCTGCTCTGCGGCGACAGCAGCCTGAGCATCACGACCTGTAACTAACAGGTCACCTCGGGCCCGGGCGGTTCGCCGCCCGGGCCCGCACCACACCCCTGGAGGCATCCGCCGATGAGAGCCCCCGACACGGCGGCCGACACCGCGCAGCCGCAGGACGTTGCCGACGTCGCCCGCGCCGCCGACCGGGCGCTACGGGCAGCGGCCCGGCACAGTGGCGGGCGCACCGCCGCCGTCCTCGGCTGCGAGGTGG